>NZ_KV808456.1:0-1172 GCF_001812305.1 Staphylococcus sp. HMSC056G08 | reverse complement strand
CTATTAGCCCATAGGACATATTCTTCGGTTCGTTTTTGTGAACTTAATTTATTTGCGTTTCTTTTGGTTCGTTTTTGTGAACTTAATTTAATGCTGCCTATTATGATTTTTCCATAATATTCTTTGTTTTTATTTAGCTTTATTATCTATTCTTCAGTTTGTTATTACCTATTCTTTTGAACGTTTTTATTTTACTTATTTCTTTTAAAATGTTATATTTGAATGTTATATTCAATTAAAATATACTTGTATTTCAGTTCGTTTTCGCGAACTTATACCCTAATCAAAAAAGAACGCCACCTTTGTAGATGACGTCCCTCTTTATGACTAGCTATAAAATTATTCGATAACATCTTACGCTGAGTTATCTACTCTCTAAAATATTGTTTTCTAAGTGTTGATCACTTATTCTACTGCGTATGCATAAATTTTGATGACTGTTATAACGTGTCTAACATCTTGCATAACCTCATAATTTACCTTTTTAGCTAAACTATCACTAAAGTAAACATACGTTTCCTTGTTAAAATTGTCCTCAGTGCTTTTACGTGCTAGGATAAGAGTAGGTCATTCCTTTTGAGACATGACCTACGTTTTGACTCTCGCCTAACAGTGATTCTAACTATCATCACTGTTACAATCACTGTGAAAGCAGTTTGATACATGCATTTTAATAACACCTATACTCCAGCTTTGTCATGGTAAATCATGACAGTAGTATTGGGACATCTTAATTTTATAGATGTCCCTTTTTCTTATATCAATAAGTAGATTTATTTTTCTCCTTATCATTTAGATTTCTTGCACACAATCCCATTTTATTAAATTCTAAAACATCGAATTTTTGAGAATTGTCCTTATCATTTTTACATACTATAATAATGGTAGGCCATCCTTTTTTGGGATATAACCTTATTCTGTTTTCAATGCTTCTACAGAGGTTATTGAAACTTCTGTAGAAGCAATCATACAAGTTAGCCTCAACCTCTGCTAGCTTATATGAAAAAACAACCAATATGTACTCGCCTATTGATTGATAAATAATCCAACAGTGAGTCATGCTGGTTTAATTTTACCTCTATTTTTTCTTAAGTCACACGATTACAACGACTTAAAGGCACCTTAACTTGATTAAGGTGCCTCAGACCGTAGACAAACTACCGTTATAACTT
>NZ_KV808455.1:0-837 GCF_001812305.1 Staphylococcus sp. HMSC056G08 | reverse complement strand
TGTACTTGAGGTTAACTGTTACTGACGGTTGCCTCTTTTTTTATACAATTATGTTGTTTTTCTTTGACCTAAGTGATAAAACTCGCAAGAATTATAACTTAGGTGATGGGAAAATGGAGTATATGTATAAGTTTTTTGTTATAATAGCAATATGAAATAGTTGTTCCATGAAACGACTCGGTCATCGGCACAGACCGCTTAAAGTGTCTACATCACATTAACTGAGCATTCATATGACGTTGCTGACGAGCGACATAGCTCTGTGTCCTAAAATAGGGTAGGTTGATGTGGTGTATATACATAACAAGACCCAAGGTCCCTAAAGTCCCTAAAAAGTCCCTAAACTTTGAAAAACTATGATAGTCTATGAAAGTGCAATAAGCTATAAACCGCATGGTTAAGGGATTTTAATAATCTATGAAATTAAAAAGTATTCTCACAAGGCAAAAATCATTTAATTTACAAACATGCGATCAGCACATTCACACAAGAACCATCAGTGGTTGAGTAATTTGTTCGTTTGTTTAATTCTAAAACCCAATCATCAGGAAAAAACATCATGTAACGGTTAGATTGCATATAATCTCACAATAGATGAATCATGTTGAACTGAGTTTTAGTACAAATTTATTTATTTAATTAATTGGTATAGGTAAAAAACACGAAGAGCAGCGTCTGGTATTAAGTGATATAACTTAATGCATAGTCGTTGCTTTTTTAATCATTCAATACATAAAAAGACCGTCTTATAATCATATAGTACATGGTTATAAGACGGTCTTTATTGTTCATTATAATAGTTCTGGCTCTATACTATTTAGGACTGGTGATAATCAC
>NZ_KV808454.1:0-57675 GCF_001812305.1 Staphylococcus sp. HMSC056G08 | reverse complement strand
GTGATTATCACCAGTCCTAAATAGTATAGAGCCACTTTTTACTAAATAGGAACAGGATGAGTAAATTCATTTCTGTTCCTATTTTCATGAATAATAGTATCAATTCCTCAGAATATAGTACGATTTTTCTTAAAAGCAAAGATATTTCAAATAAATCCTTTTAACGATTTAATTTCAGGTTTTAAATATTTATTGCACCATGAAGAGATTTTTTTGATAGTTGTACTTTCTGTACTTGTAAACTTTTTTCTTGCAGCTTATAACTTACTACTGCCATTTAGTAATCAAATATTTCCTGATATAGCAATAGGTTTATATGGTTCATTTTTAACTGCTGAAGCTTTTGATGGAATAATTGGCGCATTAATAATAGGAATATCAAAAAAAGATCTACCAATTCAGAAATTGATGACTTTATTAGGAATTTCAGGAACCTCATTAAGTGTTTGCCCAATTGTATACTTATTACTACATAACTATTTTGTGATTCTACTCATACCATTAATTTTCAATTTATTTTTAACAATGTTTAACATACAAATTTTTTCATATACTCAAAGAAATGTTGAAGATATATATTTAGGAAGAGTTTTTGGGATTATATTTTAAGTTGCAATACTATTTATGCCGTTAGGAACTTGGGTGTTTTCTTCTATAATGAAACCTACTAATCTATTCAATTTCTCAATTGTTGGAATAGCCATAGTTATGATATCCATCATTTTCAGACTCATATTAGGTTTTCGTCATAACTAATCTTTTGAATCAAAATTAAATCATGACATACAAATCTATTATGTGATATTCAGGTTTCTATAACGTTTAAGGCTAATGAATTAAAAAGTACGATTTTCATTTGTCAGTGAAAGTCGTATTTTTATTTTGTTTTTAGAGATTTAAACTGCAAAATAACTATTTGAGGGTAACAAGTCATTACTTTTATAGGGGATTACTTTTAATTGAATACTAGATTAAGGTAAAATATAAAGGATAGTTTTGAGAAAACATGAATACTGCATCATGAATGCAATATAAAGCAGGTGAAATATATGACCAATATTTTAGTCATAAATTTAGGTAGTACCTCTTCAAAAATAGGCTTTTATCAAGATGAAAATTGTGTTTCAATGGAAACGATTCATCATGATTTGAACATCTCACAAAAGCCTTTACTTGATCAAGAATCATATCGAATTGATTCCATAAAATCATTTATAAAAGAAAAGACTCCAGGGATGCAAAGTATCGATGCGATAGCTTGTAGAGGCGGTCTACTTAAACCCATAGCTGGCGGTACATATACAGTGAATTCTAAAATGTATGAAGACTTAAGATCTTTCAAATATGGTGTACATGCTTCCAATTTAAGTGGGATTATAGGGTATAAATTAGGAGAAATACTAAATATACCTGTATTTATTGTTGATCCTGTAGTTGTTGATGAATTAATTGATATCGCAAGGATAACAGGTATAAAGGATATTAAGCGTAGAAGTGTTTTTCATGCTTTAAATCAAAAGGCAGTTGCACGTCAATATGCAAAGTCCATTCAAAAGCCTTATAACAAAGTCAATGTTATTGTGGTTCATATGGGTGGAGGTATTACAGTAGGTGCGCATTTACAAGGTAAAGTTGTGGATGTGAATGAAGGCTTATACGGCGAAGGTCCAATGAGTCCGGAACGTGCTGGCACAATTCCGAATGATATGCTTTATCAATTTGGAGTTGAGCGTGGGTATTCACCTGAAGCACTTCAACACTTTATTAGCAAGAAAGCAGGACTCGTTAATTTATGTTCTACTAATAACATGAAACAGTTAGTGAATGAATATAGCGTAAATAAAACAACTCATTTAATTTTAGATGCAATGATTTATCAAATTGCGAAGACAATTGGCGAAAGGGCTGTTATTTTTAAAGGCGATATCGATCAAATTCTTTTAACAGGCGGAATTGCACACAGTCAACTCATCACGGATAAAATTCAAGAATATGTAGAATGGATTGCTCCTGTTAGTGTATATCCAGGCGAGTTAGAGATGGAAGCTCTTGCAAATCAAGTTTATGAAGCAGTTAATTTACGCGAAGAAGTAAAAATATATAGTTAGGAGATCAATCATGGCAGAAGAACAATATGATTTAGTTATTCTAGGTGGTGGCACTGCAGGTTATGTCGCAGGCATCCGCGCATCTCAATTGGGCAAAAAAGTCGCGATTGTTGAAAATCAATTACTCGGCGGTACATGTCTGCATAAAGGATGTATTCCGACTAAAGCCTTGTTAAAGTCAGCTGAAGTATTACATACAGTTAAACATGCTGCGGCATATGGTATTGAAACAGAACAATTTAATTTGAATTATAATAAAGTATATGAACGAAAAAACGATATTGTTGAACAAATGCATACTGGCGTTAAGCACTTAATGCAGCACAACCATATCGATATCTACAACGGCACTGGACGTATCCTGGGTTCATCAATTTTTTCACCTCAACCAGGTACAATATCTGTTGAATACGAAGATGGTACATCTGAACTTATTCCGAATGATTATGTGCTGATCGCGACAGGTTCTAGACCAGCGGAATTACCTTTCTTATCATTTGATCACCAAGTTGTACTTTCAAGCAATGACATTTTAAAAATGACAGAGCTTCCTCAGTCCATTGCTATTATTGGCGGCGGTGTTATTGGTATGGAATTTGCTTCATTATTAAATGATTTTGGTGTTGATGTAACAGTTATAGAAGCAGGTGAACGCATTTTACCTAGTGAAAATAAATCAGTTACACAAACATTAAAAAAACACCTGAATGATAGAGGTGTGCAGATTCGTGAAAATGTTCAATTATCTGAAGACCAAATTCAAATTAGTGATGATTCAGCTGAAATCAAACTAGAAAATGAGACACTGCAAGTAGATAAAATTTTATTAGCAGTAGGTCGCAAACCAAATACAGAGGATATCGGCTTAAACAATACAAAAATTAATTTAGACGAAAAAGGTTTTATTGAAGTTAATAACAAACAACAAACCCAAGAACAACATATTTATGCAGCTGGAGACTGCATCGGTAAATTACAACTTGCACACGCTGGTTCTAAAGAAGGGACAATTGCAGTAGAAGCAATGTTTGAAGACTCAGTAATTCCAGTTGATTATAATGCAATTCCAAAATGTGTTTATACTTATCCTGAAATCGCATCAATCGGCATGAATGTAGAACAAGCTAAAGCCGCAGATTATAAAAAAGCACGTAGTTTTAAAGTTCCTTTTAAAGTTATTGGTAAAGCTGTGATTGAAGATGCTAATCAACAAGATGGTTTTTGTGAAGTAGTGGTAGACCAAGAAACAGATTCTGTATTAGGATTAAGTATGATAGGTCCACATGTAACAGAACTAATCAACGAAGTTGCTTTACTACAATTTATGAATGGATCTACGCTTGAATTAGGACTAACAACACATGCACATCCTTCACTTTCAGAAGTTCTAATGGAAGCTGGACTTAAAGCAGCAAAACGCTCTGTTCATGCGTAATATGAGGAGGAAATAGAAAATGATGGATTATAAATCTGCCGGTCTGACCGAAAATGATTTAAAAGAAATGTATAAATGGATGGATCTTGGCCGCAAATTAGATGAAAGAATGTGGCTCTTAAACCGTGCAGGCAAAATTCCTTTCGTAATTAGTTGCCAAGGTCAAGAAGCAGCACAAATCGGTATGGCGTTTGCGATGGAAAAAGGAGATGTTTCAGCACCTTATTATCGTGATTTAGCATTAATCACATATCTCGGTATTACACCTGCTGAAACAATGATGTCAGCTTTTGGTAAAAAAGGAGATATCAACTCTGGAGGTAAACAAATGCCTTCACATTACAGTAAAAAATCTGTCGATATTTTATCACAAAGTTCACCAGTAGGCACGCAAGTATTACAAGGTGTAGGTGCAGCTTTAGCATTAAAAATGGATCGCAAACCTAATATTGCTATGGCAACACTAGGTGAAGGAACATCTAACCAAGGTGATTTCCATGAGGGACTAAACTTTGCTGGGGTTCAAAAATTACCATTTATTTGTGTGATTGAAAACAATGAATATGCAATCTCAGTCCCATCACACTTACAATATGCTGCTGAAAAACTTTCTGATCGTGCGCTTGGATATGGTATCCACGGAGAAAGAGTAGATGGAAATGATCCAATTGCAATGTATAAAGCTATGCATGAAGCACGCGAAAGAGCATTAAGTGGCGAGGGTTCTACTTTATTAGAAGCAATGTGTACTAGAATGACTGCACATTCTTCTGATGATGATGACCAATATCGTAGTCCTGAAATCAGAGAAGGCTTAAAATCTCAAGATTGCAATATTAAATTTAAAGCACATCTGATGGATTTAGGCATTGCGGATCAAGCTTGGTTCGACGAAATTGAAAAAGAAAATAAATCAATCGTCAACAAAGCAACAAAAGAAGCAGAAGCTTCTCCTTATCCAGATCCAAGTGAAACATATACATTTGTTTACGAAGAAGGAGGGCTTGAATAATGGCTAAACTCACTTATTTAGCAGCTATCAAACAAGCAATTTATCAGGCTATGGAAAATGACCCTGATGTATTTGTATTAGGAGAAGACGTCGGTAAAAAAGGTGGCGTATTTGGTGTTACTCAAGGCTTACAAGAAAAATTCGGAATTGAACGTGTCATCGATACACCATTAGCCGAATCAAATATCGTTGGTACAGCTATTGGAGCTTCTATGTTAGGTAAGCGCCCAATTGCTGAAATTCAATTTGCTGAATATATTTTACCAGCGACTAACCAAATTATGAGTGAAGCTGCAAAAATGCGTTACCGTTCAAATAATGATTGGAGTTCACCAATCACTATTCGTGCACCTTTTGGTGGAGGTATACATGGCGCTTTATATCATTCTCAAAGTATAGAAAGTGTTTTTGCATCTACACCTGGATTAACAATCGTTATTCCATCTACACCATATGATGCGAAAGGTCTGCTATTAGCTTCAGTTGAATCGAATGATCCTGTACTTTATTTCGAACATAAAAAAGCGTATCGGTTACTTAAAGAGGAAGTACCTGAAGAATATTATACAGTCCCACTAGGTAAAGCGGATGTAAAACGTGAAGGCAATGATATTACAGTCTTTACTTATGGTTTATGTGTTAATTACAGCTTACAAGCTGCAGATGTTTTAGCAGAAGAAGGTATAGATGTAGAAGTTGTCGACTTACGTACAGTTTATCCATTAGACAAAGAAACGATTATTGAACGTGCAAAACGTACAGGTAAGATTTTACTTGTAACTGAAGATAATTTGGAAGGCAGCATTATGTCAGAAGTATCAGCAATCATTGCTGAAAATTGCTTGTTTGATTTAGATGCTCCAATCATGCGTCTTGCTGGTCCAGACGTGCCATCTATGCCATTCTCGCCACCATTAGAGGATGAATTCATGATGAATCCAGATAAAATCAAAGCAAAAATGTTAGAACTTGCGCGTTTCTAAATTATAGGAGGCTTATCAAATGGAAATCAAAATGCCGAAACTCGGAGAAAGTGTACATGAAGGTACAATTGAACAATGGTTAGTAGAAGTCGGCGATACTATTGAAGAATACGAGCCTATTTGTGAGGTTATTACAGATAAAGTAACAGCGGAAGTACCGTCTACTGAAGCTGGTACAATTACCAAAATCCTAGTTGAAGCTGGGGAAACTATTAGTGTCGGGACACCAATTTGTGAAATTGAAGCTGAAGGTTCATCAGATGAGAGTTCAGAATCTGATTCAAAACCAGAATCAACAGCAACTACAGAAAAATCCGAAAATGAAAATACATCAACAGAATCCCAATCTGAATCTAAACAAAATTTTAAGAGCGCTACCTCTGATAAACCACTAAATAATGGTAGATATTCACCTGTTGTATTTAAACTAGCTTCTGAACATCAAATTGATTTATCACAAGTTAAAGGGACAGGATTTGAAGGTCGTGTGACAAAAAAAGATATTGAATATGTAATTGCTCACTCAGAAGCTGTCTCAACTCAAGCTGGGTCAACACCAATTCAAAATAAACCTGCTGAAAAAGAAAATATCCAACCTTCTGCATCTACAGAACAATCAACTGTTCCAGCTGATTCTGTTCCTGTAAATGGTGTGCGTAAAGCGATTGCTAAACATATGGTTCAAAGTGTTTCAGAAATTCCTCATGCATGGATGATGGTTGAAGCTGATGCAACAAACTTAGTGAAAACTAGAAATCATCATAAAAAGCAATTTAAGGCAAAAGAAGGTTATAATTTAACATTCTTCGCATTCTTTGTTAAAGCAGTTGCAGAAGCATTAAAAGAGTTCCCAATGTTAAACAGTAGTTGGCAAGGCTCTGAAATTAAAGTTCATAAGGATATCAATATCTCAATTGCAGTAGCTGTAGAGGATAAATTATATACACCAGTCATCCACAATGCAGATGAAAAATCAATTAAGGGAATTGCACGCGAAGTTAATGAATTAGCTCAAAAAGCACGTCAAAATAAATTAACACAAGCTGATTTACAGGGTGGAACTTTTACTGTAAATAATACTGGAACATTCGGTTCTGTCTCTTCGATGGGCATTATTAACCACCCACAAGCTGCGATTTTACAAGTAGAA
This sequence comes from Staphylococcus sp. HMSC056G08, assembly GCF_001812305.1. Classification (NCBI taxonomy): domain Bacteria; kingdom Bacillati; phylum Bacillota; class Bacilli; order Caryophanales; family Staphylococcaceae; genus Staphylococcus; species Staphylococcus sp. HMSC056G08. Next base: position 50,987 of record NZ_KV808454.1, on the reverse strand, counting down.
TCCATTGTAAAAAAACCAGTTGTGATTGATGATATGATTGCAATTCGTAATATGGTGAACTTATGTATTTCGATTGATCATCGTATTTTAGATGGCTTACAAGCTGGTCGTTTCATGAACACAATCAAAAATAGAGTAGAACAATTTACAATCGAACATACGCATATTTATTAAACTGTTCTTAATGTTAAAGTTAATCCTGTTGAAGATTACTAAATTAATTAGTAGAATAAAATAGAACGTTATTAAGAACTGAAAGGTGATTTCGATATGGATTTAAATTTCGATTTATATATGAACGATGTTGTAGAACAAGCACGTAACGAGATAGAAAAAGCAGGTTATGAACAACTTACAACGCCTGAAGAAGTAGATGCTGTATTAAAACAAGACGGTACTACACTTGTTATGGTTAACTCAGTTTGCGGTTGTGCCGGAGGTATTGCACGTCCAGCTGCTGAACATTCATTACATTATGATAAACTACCTGATCGCTTAGTTTCAGTCTTTGCAGGACAAGATAAAGAAGCGACACAACAAGCGAGAGATTATTTTGAAGGTTATGCTCCTTCAAGTCCATCATTTGCGTTAGTTAAAGATGGTAAAATTGCTGAAATGATTGAACGTCATCAAATAGAAGGCCATGACATTATGGATGTTATTACACAGCTTCAAAATTTATTCGAAAAATATTGTGAAGAACGATAAGAGGTAAAGCAGATGATGCGTTTTAATCCCTATAAAATAGGATTTAGAACGATAAAGACTGCTGTAGGAATGGCACTTGGAATAATTATTGCCAAATTAATTGGTTTAGATAATTTTTCTTCAAGTGCCATTTTAGTTGTTTTATGTATTAAACATACAAAAGTACATTCCCTACAAGCAATTGTTTCTCGTTTTGTATCCTGTATTCTTATATTGATATTAGGATCTATCGTTTTTAGTTTGCTTGGTCAAAATGCAATTGTATTAGGTTTAATCGTATTATTCTTTATACCTTTAACAGTAGTATTAGGGGTACAAGAAGGTATTATTACAAGTTGCGTTATATTGCTACATGTTTTTAATGCTAAAGTTATTGATTTACATTTATTTATCAATGAAGTTTTACTGTTAATCGTTGGCTTAGGTATCGCTTTTATTATGAACTTAATTATGCCAAGTCTAGATAAACAATTAAAAGAATATAAACATAAAATAGAGAAACAGTTTACTGAGACTTTCAATGCATTCAGTAAATCATGTTTTGATTTAGATTATCCAGTAGATGTGCCACTCAAAAACATTGAACTCGAAATCCAAAAAGCGAAATCTTATGCGTTCAGAGACGTAAAAAATCACTTTGTTCGTAACGAAAACTCTTATTATCATTATTTTGATATGAGAGAAGAACAATTGGAAATAATAGAGCGTATTGAACACCTGCTGAAGAATATAAAATCAGAAGATAAAATGATGCACCGTTTAGGTAATTTGTTTGCTGAAATAGCTAAGAACGTTAATAGTAATGATTATACTGCGATGCGTCTGTATTCACTTTATGATTTACATATTGATCTTTATGATCAATCTCTGCCTCAGTCGAAAGAAGCCTTAATCAATCGTGCAAACGAAATACAAATTGTTAGTGAACTAGAACGTTATTTACAAATTAAATCTCATTTTGGATCGTTAAAATTATACGATGAAATATAAAAAAACGAGGGTGATCTTTTTTACAGATCATCCTCATTTTTTATTACTGCATCAATGGTGCTAAACTTGATAATATCAGTGCAACGATTACTGCTACCAACATAACGATGATAACAACTTTTGAGACTTTGCCTTTAAACACGTTATTCTCCTCCAGATAAACTTTCTTCTTAATTATAAATATAGTACTTTATTTTAAATCAATATGGTTATGTTTTCAACTTGACGCTTACAAATTATTATATCATGATTTTAACCTATTTTTTAGAACATATATGTTTTACAAAGCAGATAAATCGTATACACTAAACATAGTATAGGAAGGGGTTAGAACATGATTAACGAACAACGTTTACTAGAAACATTTTTAGAATTGGTACAAATCGACTCAGAAACAGGTCATGAAGAAATCATTCAACCAATTCTTAAAGAAAAATTTGAAAGTTTAGGTTTAACAGTAAAAGAAGATAATGCAGGTGAGCAGCCTGATTTAGGTGCAAACAACTTAATCTGTACACTTGCGGCAACAGAAAATCACAATAAAACCCAAAAAATTTATTTTACAAGTCATATGGATACAGTTGCACCTGGTATTGGCGTTAAACCTATCATCAAAGATGATGGATATATCTATTCAGATGGTACAACTGTACTAGGCGCAGATGACAAAGCAGGGATTGCTGCTTTACTTGAATTAATTCAAGTATTAAAAGTAAATCAAATCCCACATGGCCAAATTCAATTTGTTATCACAGTAGGTGAAGAGTCTGGTTTACTAGGTGCTAAGGCGCTTAATCCTGAATTATTAGATGCACAATTTGGATACGCAGTAGATGCTAGTGCACCAATTGGAACAACTGTATTGGGTGCACCTACACAGATGAAACTTAGTGCAGTAATTCATGGTAAAAAAGCACATGCCAGCACACCGGATAAAGGTGTAAGTGCTATTAATATTGCGGCGAAAGCAGTCAGTAAAATGAAGTTAGGTAAAATCGATGATGAAACAACTGCCAATATCGGTAGTTTTACTGGCGGTTCAGCAACGAATATAGTCGCTGACGAAGTCACATTACATGCAGAAGCCAGATCACATGACAATAACAAAATCGAAGCCCAAATCAACCATATGAAACAAGTATTTGAGGAAACTGCCGAAGCTTATGGTTGCAGTGCTGATGTATTTACAAGTAAAAGTTATCAAGGTTTTAAAGTAGCTGAAGATGCTAAAGTGACACAATATGCAGTAAAAAGTGCACAAAGTTTAGGATTAAGTGGAAATACAGTGGTTGCCGGAGGCGGCTCTGATGGAAATATTATCAACGCATTAGGTATTCCAACTGTGATTATTGGTATCGGATATCAAAATATCCATACAACTGAAGAAAGAATGGAAATTCAATCTTTAAATTTATTAGCTGAACAACTACTTAAAATTGTAGAATTAACTAGCGATTGATTTTAAGCTTGAATAAGTGAGCAGGAACGCTAATTGTGATACAATAAAATAGAAAATTTTATCAAAGAGAGGTAAGTAATATGACGCAACAAATTGGTGTAGTCGGTTTAGCCGTAATGGGTAAAAATCTAGCTTGGAATATTGAATCTCGTGGCTATACAGTCTCAGTTTATAACCGCTCAAAAGAAAAAACTGACACAATGGTCGAAGAATCAAAAGACAAAAATATTCACCCAACTTATTCTTTAGAAGAATTTGTGAATTCACTTGAACGTCCACGTAAAATTCTTTTAATGGTTAAAGCAGGTCCGGCAACGGATGCGACAATCGAAGGTTTATTACCATTGTTAGATGATGGTGATATTTTAATCGATGGTGGTAATACAAACTATCAAGATACGATTCGTCGTAACAAAGCATTAGCAGAAAGCGGCATTAACTTTATTGGTACAGGTGTATCAGGAGGAGAAGTAGGCGCATTGACTGGTCCTTCAATCATGCCTGGTGGTCAAAAAGAAGCATATGACAAAGTTGCTGATATCTTAGAAGCAATTTCTGCTAAAGCTGACGATGGTGCGCCTTGTGTAACATACATTGGTCCAGACGGTGCAGGACATTACGTTAAAATGGTACACAATGGTATCGAATATGCTGACATGCAATTAATCGCTGAAAGTTATGCATTAATGAAAGATGCATTGCATATGTCACATACTGAAATCGCAAATACATTCAAAGAATGGAATGCAGGCGAACTTGAAAGTTACTTAATTGAAATTACTGGTGAAATCTTCAACAAACTTGATGAAGACGGTTCCCCATTAGTTGAAAAAGTAATGGATAAAGCAGGTCAAAAAGGTACTGGTAAATGGACTTCTATTAATGCATTAGAACTAGGTGTACCATTAACAATTATTACTGAATCTGTATTCGCACGCTTTATCTCATCAATGAAAGATGAGCGCGTCGCTGCTTCTAAAGAATTAACTGGCCCATCACCAAAATTTGAAGGTAATAAAGATGAGTTCTTAGAAAAAATCCGTAAGGCGCTTTATATGAGTAAAATCTGTTCATATGCACAAGGTTTTGCGCAAATGCGTAAAGCAAGTGAAGAAAACGAATGGAACTTACAACTTGGCGATTTAGCTATGATTTGGAGAGCAGGTTGTATTATTCGTGCACAATTCTTACAAAAAATTAAAGAGGCATATGATAATAATCCAGAATTACAAAACTTATTATTAGATCCTTATTTCAAAGATATCGTAACAAATTATCAATCAGCATTACGTGATGTTGTTGCTGAAAGTGTTGCAAATGGTGTTCCTACACCTGGATTTGCTGCGAGCATTAATTACTTTGACAGTTATCGTTCAGAAAACTTACCAGCAAACTTAATTCAAGCACAACGTGACTACTTCGGTGCGCACACTTATCAACGTAAAGACCAAGAAGGTACATTCCATACACATTGGGCCGAAGAAAAATAATTTTATAAATCTATAAAAAGCACACTATCAGATTATCATTTCTGATAGTGTGCTTTTCACTTTAATTATTCATCTAAATCAACAGGCAACCATAATTGAATTTTTGTAAAAGGATTGTCGAAAGAAATATCAAATGGATAAACCTCTACATACAAAGCTTCAGTTTCATAAGGCATCGTAAGCTGCAATCTTGTTTCAATATAGTGCCATGCTTCATTGACCGCAAAATCAATCTCACCTTGTAAATTAAACTTAGCATATTGTCTAGAGGGTAAAAATCGACTTTCTAAATGAGCGGGGTACCGTTCGCTTGGTACACCTATAAACAATTCAACACCATTTTCCAGTGGGCACTTTACAACAAATAGTTCATGAGGACTTACATCGTTATAACGTTCAAGTTCTTTAATTTTACCATCTACTAATAAATCCTCTAAAAAATCAGCAACAAGAAATGGATTGCTTAAGTCCTCTGTATTCACAAATTTAGCATAACCGACTAATGCGTGATCCTCAGATTTTTCTAATCTATACGTATAAGGTGGACGATCCGTTGTTGCTATTCTTAAATATAATCTTTCTTGCATTTTCAACTCATCTTGCTTCAGCTTTGCTTGAATAGGGGAAATGCCATGATAATTACTAAATGCATTAGCAAAATCATTTGTATCTTCATAATGATACTTTTTAGCGATATCTACTAAACGAAAAGCCCCTACAATCACATCTTCAGCTGCTTTCGTTAATTTTCTAGCTTCTGCATACTCACTAGGAGATAAGCCGACAACCATTTTAAAAGACTGATCTAGATGCATGGGAGAAAGGCCAACGTAATCGCTTAAATCTTGCAAATGAAAAGGCTCATAAACACGGTCCTCAATATAAACAATGGCCTGTTGTATTTGCTTGATAACGTCCAAACTGCTCACTCCTAAAATAACTATTGTCCTATATTATACCGTATTCTTCTATGACTTTCCTACAAAAAGACGTTAAAAAAACAAGACAGTATCAATGTTGTGACACTGTCTTGTCTTCATAAATTTAAACTGATATTAATGTATATCGTCCCACCAGTGGAATCCATCACGACTTAATAACAATTCACTTGTTAATGGACCATTAGTACCTGATTTATAGTTAGGGAAGTCAGGTTCAACTTGATCCCATTCTTCTTGAATTGCATCAACATATTTCCAAGTTGATTTTAATTCTTCCCAGTGTGTAAAGTTTGTTGCATCACCTTTTAAGCAGTCGAACAATAAGTTCTCATAGGCGTCAACGGTATTCATTTTATCTTGTGCACTCATTGAGTATGATAGTTGAACTGGTTCAGTTTCAATACCTTGTACGTTCTTCTTCGCATTTAAATGAATAGAAACACCTTCATTAGGTTGGATGTTAATAACCAATAAGTTGGAATCTAAATGCTTATCTTTTTCGTAATATAAATTCATAGGTACTTCTTTAAATTCAACCACGACTTGAATAGATTTACGTTTCATTCGTTTACCAGTACGGATGTAGAATGGTACACCAGCCCAACGGAAGTTATCAATCATGACTTTACCTGAAACAAAAGTAGGTGTGATTGAGTCTTCGCTGACACGATCTTCTTCACGATAGCTTTTAACATACTTGCCATCAATTTCACCAGCATCATATTGACCACGTACAAAGTTTGTACGAACCGCTTCAGAATCCAATGGTTGCAACGACTTTAACACTTTTACTTTCTCCGCACGGATATCTGCACTATTTAAACTGATCGGCGGTTCCATCGCTAACAACGCCACCATTTGAAGCATATGGTTTTGGAACATATCTTTCAATGCACCGCTAGATTCATAATACCCTCCACGGTCTTCAACACCTAAAATCTCAGATGAAGTCACTTGAATATTTGAAATGTATTTATTGTTCCATAAAGGCTCAAACATCGCATTCGCAAATCGTAACACTTCGATGTTTTGTACCATATCCTTACCAAGATAATGGTCAATACGGTAAATTTCATTTTCTTTAAATGATTTTCTAATTTGTTTGTTTAATTTTTCAGCTGAAGCCAAATCACTGCCGAATGGTTTTTCAATTACAAGGCGTTTGAATCCTCTTGTCTTAGTTAAACCAGATGATTTTAAGTAATCCGTAACTAAACCAAAGAAATTAGGGGCCATAGCTAAGTAGAATAGGCGATTTCCTTGTAAGCCGAATTCTGAATCGAGTTGATTACTAAACTGCAATAAATCATCATAGCTTTGTTCTTCGCTGACATCATGTTTGAAGTAAAATACATGTTCCATAAATTGATCAAGGTGTTTTGTATCTTTTACATGAGCTTGAATAGATGACTTAACTTGGTTGCGAAAATGCTCATTCGAATAGTCACGACGGCCAATACCAATGATTGCAACATGTTCATCTAAATTATCTTGTTGGTATAAATGGAATAGTGAAGGGAACAGCTTTCGATGACTTAAATCACCAGTTGCTCCAAAAATTGTAATCAAACATGGTATATGCTTTCTTTTATTACTCAAGATTCAAAACCTCAATTCTATATTAGATATGCTATTATTATAAACTATGAAGAATTAATGTAACACATTTATGCTTAAATTTCTTCGTGTTTGTCATTTTAGATATGGTACACTAACGTGTAGAGAGGAGCGTTATAATGGAAATTACATTTTTAGGTACTGGAGCGGCGTTGCCAACCAAAGAACGCAATACACAAGCAATAGCGCTCAACTTAGAACCCTATTCAAATTCAATATGGCTATTCGATGTAGGAGAAGGAACGCAACATCAAATCTTGCATCATTCGATTAAACTCGGAAAAGTAGACCATATTTTCATCACCCATATGCATGGTGATCATATATTCGGCTTACCTGGCTTATTAACAAGCCGCTCTTTCCAAGGCGGGGAAGATAAACCCTTAACAATCATTGGGCCAAGAGGTATTAAAAGCTATGTTGAAATGACATTACAAGCCTCATTATCTAAATTAAATTATCCAATTACATTTATAGAAATTGATGAACAATTACATTACCATCACGAAGGTTTTACAATCAGTGCATATGCTTTGAATCATGGTGTACCATCATTCGGCTATCGTATTGAAGCACCAACCACACCTGGTAAAATAGATGTCGCTGCATTAAAAGCTATCGGTATGGAACCAGGACCAAAATACCAAGAAGTCAAAGAACAAAATACTTTTGTATTCAACAATCAAACTTATGACTCATCACAATTTAAAGGTTCAGATAAAATAGGTCCTAAAATCGCAATATTCGGCGATACCATGCCTTGTAAAAATGAATATTTACTTGCTGAAGATGTTGACGTGATTGTTCATGAAGCTACATATATTGATGGTGATAGAACATTAGCGGATAGTCATCATCATAGCCATATTTCAGATGTATTAAAACTATTAGAAGATTCTCATGCGAAACAAGCATTGTTGAATCATATTAGTAACCGTTATAACCTGAGTGATATCGATGTGTTGTATGCTGAATTACAAGAGCATTATCCACATTTAAAATTTAAATTCGTAAGAGACTTTGATGCGTTTGAAATATAAAAATGCTGAGGCAGATAATTTAACTGTCTCAGCATTTCTTTTATCAATTTTAACTTATTCGTCGTTCGATAACTCTTTACTTCTTTTTACTGCCGCATTGAAGCAATCTTCGAAAATACTTTCAATATCGTGTTGAGCTAAAGCATCTAAGCCTGCTTGCGTCGTTCCACCTTTAGAAGTCACGTTTTGTCTTAATTGTTCCATACTTAAATCAGAACGCTCAATCATTTTTCCAGTTCCGATTATCAAGTTACGTATAGATTCTTCAACTTCTTCTTTATCTAAACCAAGTCTGACACCCGCTTCTACATATTGTTCAAACACATGATACAAGAAAGCAGGGCCGCTGCCAGTAATCGCAGTGACTTGATGCAACGCATCTTCTTGAACTTCAATTTCTGAACCAAACGCATGGACAATATCAATAACTTGTTTTCTATCTTCTTGCTTATAGTTTTCTGAGAAACTGATACCTGTGACTGAATGACCGACTTGTGCGTTCGTATTAGGCATAATACGTGCAATTGGGTTATCATGGTCAAGTTGTTTTCTGATATACTGTATCGAGATACCAGCCATGATGGAAATAAATCTATTTTTATCTGTAATATATGGACGGATTCTATCAGCTAATGCTTCAAAATCATAGGGTTTCGTTCCTAAAAAGACAAAGTCAGCATCTGCTAATAATGCGGCGTCATCATAACTATAATTAACGCCTAATTCGTCAGCATAGCCTTTTAAGACCGCTTCATTAGAACGGTTTGTAATATAAATATCATTAGGATCGATTACTTCAGATGCAATTATTCCTGCAAAAATAGCATGAGCCATGTTGCCTGAACCATAGAATACAATTTTCATATTTTGAATAGCACTCCCTATATTTTGATAATTGATACACTTATCATAGCAATATCAATCATTTTGCACAACAATGTTAATTTGAGGCTATAATTTCAACGGATATACAACTCATACAGAGCGGAGGATTATAATGCAACAGATAATAGGAAAGCATTTTATCGTAACAGGAGGCACGAGTGGACTTGGCTATGCACTTACGCAACAACTTTTAGCCAAAGGTGCTCATGTGACTTTACTAGTAAGAAACATAGAAAAATTTAATGAAACACATTTTCCAGTCAATCAACACTTATTAGATTCAAAGTATTGTGATTTAAATGATGCAACAGATATTCATCAACTCACATTTTCAAAACCAATCGATGGATTTATACATAGTGCAGGGTTGGGATATTTTAAACCTATACTGCAACATAGTGAACAGGAAATGATAGAAACGTATACCATTAATGTCCTTCATTTCAACTTATTATTATCTCAACTTGCACCTTATTTTACACAACATCCTTTTATAGTCGGTATCAGTAGTTTAGCAGCTTTTTCTACCCAAACAGCAAGTGGTCACTACGCAGCGAGTAAAGCAGGATTTAATCAAGTATTAAACACATTAAGATTGGAACAGCCAGATTATCAAGTGACAGTAGTAAATGCAGGACCGATACGTACACCATTTCATGCTAAAGCAGATCCTACACTAAATTATGCTGCACAAGTTGATAAGTTTATGTTAGATCCTAATGTACTAGCGAGAGATATCATTTCTGCGATGTTAAAAGGAAAGGCTGAAGTTAATCGCCCTAAATGGTTGCACAAACTTTTGAAAATCTATCAATTATCACCAAGAACACTTGAAAGGTTGGCACCGCAATTATTTAATAATAAAAACTCATAATAAAAAGACTTGTCATATCCGTCCAAAATAGTTCTCAGTAACAACGTTACGTTATTTTGAGGAGATGACAAGTCTTATTCATTTATATTCCTATTTATGATTTAGTGGTTTAGTTGAGATGATTTGTATAATGCAAATCTTTTACGCGTTCTTTTGCGGCATGTAAACGTGTTAAATCCACATGTGTTTGATAATTCTTCACGTTTTCTTCTAGTTGTTCAACACTACTAGCACCTGCCACAATTGAACCTAAAACGTCTTGTGTTAATAAGTAATTGAAAGTGAGTGCTGATAAATTATTTTCAATTTCTTTAAGCGATGCGACTGTACTGCCAAGTTCTTGATAGCTATAATCAAAAATACCATCCGCAAATTTTTGGTCTAACGCTGTATTGCTTTCAGCTGTCAGTAACCCTTTAAATAATGGTCCACGCGCGAGCATTTTAACACCTTTTTGATGTGCTTGTTGAATTAAATCTTCAGGACGATTATCAATCAAATTATACTGTGCCATCCAAGTGTCAATTTGACTGTGCTCTAAATAATATTTAATAACATTAGGGCGAATAGAAGAGATACCATAGGCACGAATTAATCCTTCTTGTTTTAATTCGTCAAAAGCACTGATTGTTTCATCAAGCGGATCTTCAATTGTTCCGCCATGTAATTGATATAAATCTATTTGATCGACACCTAAGTTTTTTAATGATTGTTTGACACTTTCTTTGATGTGTTTCTTAGAAGGATCCCAAAATGTCGTACCATCTGGTTGAAGGTGATTACCGACTTTGGTTCCGATAACGATATCTTCTGAGTTTTGATACGGTTTCAAAATTTCTCCTACTAACTTTTCATTGATGCCTTTGTCATACATGTCTGCTGTATCAAAATATATTATTCCTAATTCAATGGCACGTTCGATAATGGCTTGTGCATGTTTCTTTTCTGTACCAAGACTCATACACCCTAAACCTAATTCAGAAATCTCTAAACCGCTATTCAAAACATTCTTTTGCATGTTGTGACTCCTTTCGATACACTTTAATTGTCTAACACTGCTAGTTTATCAGTATTTCAATATAGTTAAAAGGAACGTGATTCAAATGGATTTAACAGAGAAAACATTAAATAAACAAACTATCTACAAAGGTAAAATTATTGAAGTAGATGTAGATGAAGTACAATTACCAAATGGCAAGACTTCAAAACGTGAAATTGTTAATCACACAGGTGCAGTTGCAGTATGTGCATTAACTAACGAAAACAAAGTAGTTTTCGTTAAACAATATCGTAAACCGATTGAACAAGTATTGTTAGAAATCCCAGCAGGCAAGTTAGAAAAAGGGGAAGAACCAAAATCAGCAGCTTTACGAGAATTAGAGGAAGAAACAGGTTATAAAGCGAATAGTTTAGAATTGATTGCTGATATTTATACCTCTCCTGGATTCGCAAATGAGAAAATCGCTATTTATTTCACTGACGATTTAGTAAAAGGCGAGGTCCATCTAGACCCAGATGAATTTGTTGAACAAGTAGAGTTGAGTCTCGATGAAATCAATGATTTAGTACAAAATCATAAAATTGAAGATGCCAAAACTTTAATCGCGTTACAACATGTATTATCACATTATAATCATTCTAAATAACAAATGAGAATGTGTTGCAATTTACCTCAAATACTGGTAATTTATAGATGAGTCATTAAGTTACATTACAATGATAATAATTATTAGTAGAGGAGTGAGGCTTCCGTGGAAGAACGTTTAAAACGCGTGAAGCAACAGTTACAAAAATCATCCTACAAATTAACTCCACAACGTGAAGCAACGTTAAGAGTGCTTATTGAAAACGAAGAAGATCATCTCAGTGCAGAAGATGTCTATTTAAAAGTAAAAGACAAAGCACCAGAAATTGGTTTAGCAACTGTCTATCGTACTTTAGAACTGCTTGCTGAACTTAAAATCGTCGATAAAATCAACTTTGGCGATGGCGTTTCACGTTTCGACTTGAAAAAAGAAGGCGAAAAGCACTTCCATCACCATCTTGTATGTATGGAATGTGGTAAAGTTGAAGAAATTGTCGAAGACTTATTGCCAAAAGTCGAAGAAAGAGTAGAATCTGAATTTCATTTCAAAATTTTAGACCACCGTTTGACATTTCATGGTATTTGTCGTGAGTGCCAACAAAAGAAAAAAGAGAGTTAGTTTAGGTTAGAAGGTGAACGGATTGGAAACGAATTTTCAAAATATTATTGAGGAATATTTAAAGTTCATCCAAATTGAAAAAGGTTTAAGTGTTAACACCATTGGGGCCTATCGTCGTGATTTAAATAAATATAAAGCCTATTTAGAATTAAAAAAGGTTAAACATATAGATTTTATTGATAGAGAAACGATTCAACAATGTTTAGGATATTTACACGATGAGGGTCATTCCGCAAAATCAATCGCACGCTTTATCTCCACTGTTCGAAGCTTCCATCAATTTGCGCTCAGAGAACGCTATGCCGCAAAAGACCCGACAGTTTTAATTGAAACTCCGAAATATGAACGCAGATTACCAGATGTGTTAGATGTCGATGATGTTTTAGCGTTGTTAGAAACGCCGAATTTAGGAAAAAACAACGGCTATCGTGACAGAACTATTCTAGAGCTTCTTTATGCAACGGGTATGCGTGTAACAGAGTTGATTCATGTCAGAGTCGAGGATGTCAATCTGATTATGGGCTTTGTCCGCGTATTCGGTAAAGGAAGCAAAGAGCGGATTATCCCTTTAGGTGAAACGGTGATTGATTATTTGAAAAAGTATATCGAAACTGTTCGTCCGCAATTATTAAAGCGTACAGTTACGGACGTACTCTTTTTAAATATGCACGGCAAACCTTTATCACGACAAGGAATATGGAAACTCATTAAACAATACGGTGTCCAAGCCAATATATCTAAAAAGCTGACACCCCATTCATTACGTCATTCATTTGCGACACATTTACTAGAAAATGGGGCAGATTTAAGAGCAGTTCAAGAGATGTTAGGACATTCTGATATTTCAACTACACAACTTTATACGCATGTTTCGAAATCTCAAATCAGAAAAATTTACAACGAATTCCATCCACGTGCATGAGCCATGATCATTTGGTTCATGCACTATTTTTTATGTTTCAAATGATTTTGTTTTAATGCTTCTAATCTTGCTTGTTCAACTTCATGGCGATCTCTTAACAGGTGATGGTCGTAGATATAAGGAAGCGTATTAATTTGATGCATGATTGCATAATCAGGATAAATGCGTTTGATTTGTTTTTTCATTGTTGATAGTAAAGGTAATTCTACTGGTTTAAATAGTAGCTCCTGATTAGTACTTTCAATTAACTCACGTAATAACATTAGATAACTTCTGCTTTCTAATCCTAATTGATCTAATTTAGCATAATTCGCATGAGCAACTCGATAAGCACGATTAAATAATGTATGTGCACCTTTATAATTTGCGCGTCTATAGTGATAGCATCCGGTCGCACACAAAATTAAACTCACTACAGCGTCTTGTTTCGTGAAATGAGATTGAGCTTTCCATGCGTCTTCTAAAATATCATGGCACAAAAAATAATGTTGTTTAGTGTGGAACTGATAGTAAAACTCGATTAATGCTTGTTTCATCTGTTAAGCGCTCCTTGTTTCTCGTTTAATTCTTATAATGATTGATGTATAATATTGTACTGAATGACAAATGCGACTTGCAATTAAAGGAGATACAAATGGATGTACGAAGTTAAACTAGATGCTTTTAATGGGCCGCTCGATTTATTATTACACTTGATACATAAATATGAAATTGATATTTATGATATTCCCATGAAAGCTTTAACCGAACAATATATGAATTATATTCATGCGATGAAACAATTAGAAATTAATATTGCAAGTGAATACCTAGTTGTAGCATCAGAGCTGCTTATGATTAAAAGCAAAATGTTATTGCCGCAACAACCAGATCTAGAAGATGAAGACTTAGACGATCCTCGTGAAGATTTAGTAGGAAGATTAATAGAATATCAAAACTACAAAGAATATACTGAATTTCTAAATGAAATGAAAGTTCAAAGGGAACAGTACTATAGTAAACATCCAACTGACTTAAGTCATTTAGAAACTGCAGAATTATGGGATGAAAACCATACGATTGACCTGACTGAATTAATTATGGCCTATCAACGTATCAAGACTAGAGCTTCATTTGACACGCCGAGACAAGTTACTATCCAAAAAGAAACATTTACGATTGAACAAGCGTCAACACAAGTGTCTGAACGTTTGGCAAAAGCAACGTCATTTAATTTCTTCAGTTTGTTCACTTTTAAAGAGACAACAGAGCATGTCGTTACACATTTTCTAGCAATTTTAGAATTGTCTAAATCAGGCATTATTCAAATTACACAAGATAAAGAATTCGCAGACATTAATATAACTCGAGGTGTAAATTATGGCGCTTAAGCAAATCGGAATATTAGAAGGTTTATTATATACAGCAGGGGATGAGGGGTTAGAAATAACTCAGCTGCAAGACATATTAGATGTCTCTGAGGAAGAATTGCTTGCATTAGTAGCTGACTATGAATCACCCGGACTCATGATTCATCAATATGGAAACACATTAGTTCTGACAACTAAACAAGCATTAGCCGATTATATCGAACAACTTGTGAAGCAACAATCTAATATGAAACTGTCTCAAGCAGCCATGGAAGTCCTTTCAATCATTGCTTACAACCAACCTGTCACAAGAAGTGATATTGAAGTCATACGAGGAATTAATTCTGATGGTGCTGCCAAAACATTGATTGCTAGAGGGTTAATCGAAGCTAAAGATGAAGACAATTCAAGAAGCCAACAATTATATACTACGCCGTTATTCTTGAATGTATTCGGCATGAAAAATATAGATGAATTACCAACGACCGAAGAAGAGGAAGAAGAAATAGAATCATTCTTCAACAATTTAATTAACCAAAAAGGAGATAATAATGAGTAAAGAATTAGAGAGATTACAAAAGCGTATTGCAAATAGCGGTTATACGTCTAGAAGAAAAGCAGAAACATTAATTACAGAAGGTAAAGTTAAAGTGAACGGGGAAACTGTAACTGAATTAGGTACTAAAGTAAAACCTTCAGATAATGTTGAAGTTGAAGGCGTTAAATTAGAACAAGAAGACAAACTTTATATTTTATTCTACAAACCAGCACAAGTTATCACAAGTGTATCTGATGATCGAGGCAGAACAGTCGTAACTGATTATTTCGAAGACTTAGAAACACGTATTTATCCAGTTGGCCGTTTAGACTACGATACATCTGGATTGCTTATCTTAACTAATGATGGCGAGTTTACAAACTTAATGACACATCCTCGTTATAAAATTAAAAAGAAATATGTAGCTAAATTAAAAGGTTATTTGATGCGTGATGAAGTGAAACAACTTGAAAAAGGAATTCAATTAGAAGACGGAAAAACACATCCAGCAGAAGTTAAAATTAAAAATCAAGATAAAGAAAAAAATACAACACTTGTTGAAATTACAATTTCAGAAGGTAGAAATCGACAAGTACGTCGTATGTTCGAACATTTCGGTCATGAAGTAACAAAATTGACGCGTATTGAAATGGGTGGTCTGACATTAAAAGGCTTGAACGCTGGAGAAGGACGTGTCTTAACGCCACATGAAGTAAAAAAACTTCGCAATTTAGCCGCAAATGGTTAAAACTTGTAGCAACAGCATAAAAGTTTGTGAAATTATGCACAAATTATGTTAATCTATTTTTATTCACAAGGTTACAATTAACTTGTTGATATATGCTTATGTTATAATATGCTTTGTAGTGAAAAATCGTCTTTTTTTACAACCTTTATATATAATAAAAATACGAAGACGATACTCAAATTATTAAATCCGAGAAAGTTATGACAGATATTTTATCAATACAGGAAATCATTCATGATGTTTATGATGTTTTAGGACTTGTCTGTCTATCTTATTGGACAACTATTGTTGAATGCTCATATGGGAGGTACATAAAATTATGACAAAAATTCTTGTCGTTGATGATGAAGAAAGAATTCGCAGACTATTAAAATTATATTTAGAACGAGAATCTTTTGATATCGAAGAAGCTCGAGACGGCAAAGAAGCATTAGATTTAGCTTTAAATCATGACTATGCTTGTATCTTGTTAGACTTGATGCTTCCCGAAATCGATGGTATTGAAGTTGCAAACCGTTTGAGAGAGTACAAAGAAACTCCAATCATTATGTTAACTGCAAAAGGGGAAGAAACGAACCGTGTAGAAGGATTTGAATCAGGTGCAGATGATTATATCGTCAAACCATTCTCTCCAAGAGAAGTCGTACTTAGAGTAAAAGCTTTATTACGACGCACGCTAACAGCAACTTCAGATCAAAATGAACCACATGCTAGAGATTTAATAGAATTTAAGCATTTGGTTATTGATAATGATGCACACCGTGTACTTGCAGATGGTACACAAGTCAATTTAACACCTAAAGAATACGAATTATTAATTTTCTTAGCGAAAACACCTAACAAAGTATTCGACCGTGAACAATTATTAAAAGATGTTTGGCATTATGAGTTCTATGGAGACTTGCGTACTGTAGATACTCATGTTAAACGACTCAGAGAAAAATTAAACCGTGTCTCAAAAGATGCAGCTCAAATGATTCAAACTGTATGGGGCGTTGGTTATAAATTTGAGGTCGACAACAACGATGAAACGACTCAATAATGTCGTCATAAAACTGTGGTTAACTATTATTTTAATAGTAACGACAGTTTTAATTTTACTTAGTGCTGCATTAATCACATTCATCCAACAGTATTATACGCAAGATACTGAACATTCTTTAGTCAACGATGCACATCGTATCAGTAATCTGCTAGAGGAGTCAGATAATAAATCATTAGCTATCAAACATAGTAAAATGCTTATCGAAGGCCCAAGCGGTTTGATTATAATGAAAAATAAAAAGGATGAATATTATAACTCACATTCAAAATTCAAAGAACAAATGATGGATGTGATTCAAAAAGATAAAGACTTTGCGCAAGTATTCGACAATAAACAAAAAGCATCTGAACATATTAAAATGACTGTTGATGGTCAAAAACATACGTATGTTTTAGTAGGATATCCAACAAAAGTTGATAACACACATCCTAATGGTGCAGTCTTTATTTACCAAGACCTAAAAAGCATCGATGATACAAATAATGTTATTACCATTATCATACTTGTTACAGCGGTTATTTTCTTAATCGTGACCACTGTATTCGCTTTCTTCTTATCATCACGAATCACAAAACCGCTTCGCCAACTCAGAACCCAAGCAACCGGCGTTTCTAAAGGCAATTATTCTTTAGTGAACGATATTCATACAAAAGATGAAATTGGTGAACTCGCACACTCATTCAACCTGATGAGCAACGAAATCCAACGTCATATTGATGAAATCTCAGCCTCTAAAAATATTAGAGAAAGTTTAATCAATTCGATGGTAGAAGGTGTATTGGGTATTAATGAGAATAGGGAAATCATCCTATCTAACCAACTCGCTCAGCAAATGGAAAATGAGCTTGATGGAGAAAACAAAGCATTATTCGTTGAACAAATGAATAATACTTTCACAGATAAGGAAACTCAGTTTGAAGAATATGAAGTCAATAACCGTTATTATGTGGTAATTATGAGTTATATTGATCAATTCCAACCAAACGGCAGCAGTGGTATTGTCGCAATCATTCGAGATATGACAAATGAACACAAACTGGATCAAATGAAAAAAGACTTTATTGCGACAGTTTCACATGAACTCAGAACACCAATTGCCTTATTGCAAGGTTATACGGAATCAATTGTAGACGGTGTAGTTTCAGAACCTGAAGAAATTAGAGATTCGCTTTCTATTGTCTTAGATGAGACACAACGTTTGAATCGATTAGTCAATGAGTTGTTAAATGTTGCGAGAATGGATGCTGAAGGCTTATCTATTCACAAAGAAGTGCAACCTATCAGCCAATTGCTTGATCGCATGCAGTTGAAATATCGTCAACAAGCAAGTGAATTAGAAATTGATATAGATCTCGCGCCAGAGACACACAACCAATTATGGTTCTATGATTCGGATCGAATGGAACAAGTACTAACAAACCTAGTCGATAATGCGACAAGATATACTGGTCCTGGAGATTCCATTAAAATCACAACTGGCGAAGATGATAATTACGATATTTTATATATCTCAGATACTGGCAGTGGTATTGCACCTGAACATGTAGAATTAGTTTTCGATAGATTCTATAAAGTAGATGCTTCTAGAAAACGCGGCAAAGAGGGAACAGGACTTGGTCTATTCATCAGTCGTATGATTATTGAAGCACAAGAAGGTACAATTAATTTAACGAGTGAATTAGGTAAAGGCACGACTTTCATTATTAAATTACCAAAACCGCATCATCATGAAGCATAATCATTTAACTTGGGCGTTTCGCCCAAGTTTTTTTCCTAGTTAAGCAATCGGATTGAACTTTTAAGATAAATCGGCTACAATAAATAGGAAAATATTAATGAAATTCATCTTCGGGGTCGGGTGCAATTCCCAACCGGCAGTAATTTAAGCCTGCGACCTGTATTTATCGATTGATAGATATGGCTGATCTAGTGAGATTCTAGAGCCGACAGTATAGTCTGGATGGGAGAAGATGGAGGGTTTATTTGTTGTGCAATGAAATCCTCCTATTCACGTAGATGAATGGAAGGAGCCTTTATGAATCAACAAAACAACAAACGTTTCATCGTCATAAGTATGTTGAGTGCAATTGCTTTTATTTTGATGTTTATCAAATTTCCTTTACCATTTTTGCCTCCGTACTTAACTTTAGATTTTAGTGATGTCCCTGCTTTACTAGCAACCTTTATTTTTGGACCTATAGCAGGCATCATCGTCGAATTGATTAAAAACTTATTGAATTTCTTATTTAACATGGGAGATCCAATTGGGCCTTTAGCAAACTTTGTAGCAGCAGTAAGTTTATTATTAACTGCGTACTATGTCAGCAAAGCGGTTAAAAGCCGCTTCAATATCATCATTGGCCTCATTGTAGGTACAATCGTCATGACATTGGTATTAAGTGTTTTAAACTACTTCGTATTATTACCGCTTTACGGTATGATTATGAACTTAAGCGATGTCATGAAAAACTTAAAAATCATAATAGTATCTGGTATTATACCGTTCAATATTATTAAAGGTATCGTAGTATCTATCGTTTTCTTATTGTTATATAAACGATTAAAGAAAGCACTGCGTTATTAATAACAAACTAAAGAAACCCCCGGAAATATTTTTCCGGGGGATTTTTTAAGACATCATCTGTCTTGTTTTATCAATCTATGTTAAGCGAAGACAGCCAACTGGTCTCACGATTGATACTATTCGAATTTTAATGCATCACCATCAAACGGTTCGTCTGCAATTTTAATAGAATCTGTTGGGCAACCTTCGTCTGCATCTTCTAAGTCTTCGTATAATTCTTCTGGAACAGGCGCTGTCCCTTCATTATCATCTAAGATAACATATGCAATACCTTCATCATCATAATCATAAATGTCAGGTGCTGCAGCACCGCATGCGCCGCAAGCAATGCATGTATCCATATCTACAATCGTATATTTAGCCAATTTACTTCGCCTCCTTCTCTAAAAATGCTACACTGATAACGTAATTTATATTTTAACACCAGTTTATCTTTTTTCAATACTGTAAGTCATAGGTGATGATGGATTTGAACGAAATAATTCAATACATAAAAAAACATGCATTTCATTATAAAACTGACAAAAGTATCTACAATATACTGATTGGTGCTAAAACGCATCAAACCTACTTTGATGCATGTAGCCAACAACTTTTATCATTATATCATAGTCAACCTGATTTAAAATATACGTCATTCGAACGAATCTATCATCAGAATAACGAAGATTTATCATCAATTCCGTTAAAAGTTTCAACACGTTATACCTTTGAAAGTATCCAACAGACTTTTCAAGTTTTGCAGTTGTTAATACAAACCATTTCATTCAAACAACATCACACGCTTTCTTTTATACCCGTTTCAGAAATCAGTAAAGTACAAAAGCGAGTAAAAACTATTTATTTTAAGCTTGAAGCACAGCAAAGCTTAGATGCATTTAAAACAGAGATATATCAGCTTTTCGAACTATTAAACCAAGCACAGCCGCGTTCTATATTGCATTACTTCTTACAAGGTTATGATGAAGTCATGTATACGAACCAACAAGTCAGCTTAATCGAAAATTTAAAAATGTCAGAGTTAGCCATCATTAAAATGAATGATTTAGTCGAGATGATGCATTTATTGGAAGATCAAGAGACTTTTCCTACCTTGCACCAAGCTATTATCTTACCTGCGCTTTCTATCAATACTAAAGATACATTAAAGTTAGTAAATAACGGTTTATCGTTAGAAGCAATTGCACAAAAAGAAGGCGTAAAATTAAATACAATTGAAGACCATATCATTGAGCTATATATTAAAGGATATTTTACTGATTACAGCTTGTATTTGGATAAGGAAGATTTAAATGAATTTAAAACATTTTATATTGACCGCCAAGAAGAACGATTACGAAATTTTAAGGCAGCGTTTCCTAATATGAGCTATTTCGAAATTAAACTTGCGATTACCATATTAGCGAGGGAGGGGATTTGATGCTGGAAGAAGCTTTAAAAAAATGGTTTGGCTTTGATTCATTTAAAGAAGGTCAAAAACCTATTATCGAAAATGTATTGAATCATCAGCACACTTTAGGCATTTTACCTACTGGTAGTGGTAAAAGTTTGTGCTATCAACTGCCGACTTATATTAAACAAAAACCCACACTTATCATTTCTCCTCTAATTTCATTAATGGATGATCAAGTTATGCAGATGCGAAAGAACGGAGAACGTTCTGTCAGTTACATTCACTCTGGTATGAGTTATGAAGAAAAGATGAAGAATTTAAAACAATTGAAATCATCAAAGTTTATCTTTTTAAGTCCTGAATTTATCTTGCATCAAGATAATATTAAATGGATTGATTCGATAGATTTAGGTATGATTGTGCTTGATGAAGCACACTGTATTACAGAGTGGGGTTATGATTTCAGACCGCATTACGCGTTAATTGGCAGGATCACTAAAAAATTTCCAAAAGCGACATTGCTCGCACTGACTGCTACTGCACCATTACATTTACAAGAGGATATAGAAGATATCGTACAGACAAAATTGAAGGTGGTCAAAACCAAAATGAGCAGAGATAATATTATGTTATCTCATCTAAACTTTGAAAATAACGCCGAGAAAAATGAATGGTTAAAATCTTTCATAGAACATTCAGGACCAACTATTATTTATGTATCTTCAAAGAAAAAGTGTAGGGAACTAGCGCAAATGATTTATGATGAAGGTTACCTTACCGGCATATACCATGGTGATTTATCATATCAAGAAAGACAAACTGTACAACAACAATTCATACAAAATAAAATTCCTATGATTGTCGCAACAAGTGCATTTGGCATGGGAATTAACAAACCTGATATCCGCACAGTCATTCATTATCATTTACCGGTCAGCCCTTCAAGTTACCTTCAAGAAATTGGTCGTGCCGGAAGGGATGGGCAACTTAGCCAAGCTATCAGTCTTTATCAACCAGACGACTATTTCTTATTAGAAACTATTCTTTTTGCGGATATCATAACCGAAGCTGATATTGATGCATTTGATCAAGGTGCCAACTTACCTGAACAAAAGGCAGAAATTCTTGATGTTTTAGCAACTCAATATACAATCGAACAAATAAAAATGATTTTCTCAATCTCAGAACAACGCAAAAAAGAAGGGTTATTAACCATGATGGGATACAAAAACTTAACAACTTGCAGACGTCATTATTTAATGTCATATTTCGGAGAAACGATCACTCCTACAAAAAAATGTTGTGACAATGATAATACAATTCAACCTATAAATGTATTGAATAAAAAGAAAGTCGCAAGAAAAATGGATTATTTAGAAAAATTAAACCAAATATTTACTTAATATTAATCATTATCCTTTGATTTAATGTTATGGTTAGTGAATAACCACTTACATCCTAGAGATATTAGTAGAAATAATATAAACTTGTGACAACGTAGTTAAATGGATACTTTATTTTGAAAAACAAGTTGCAGATAGGGTATAATTCTCTTTGCTTAGTATGTATTGCAAGTTATAATTAACTTACAAGATGTGTTTTTCAACCTCTTCATTTAGGGTATGAACACTACATATGTAAATAAAAATATTTTTAATATAGAAAGGATGATGACGTTGTCAAACAACAATTTCAAAGATGATTTTGAACGCAACCGTCAATCGATTGATCCTAAACCATCTCATAAAAAGCCTGATCATTTAGACGAGTCAGTTGACACAGAAACAAATCATCAAGAAGAACCTATAAAAGAAAAGCAGGAACAACATTTCCCACCGAGAAATGCGCATAAAAGACGTCAAAGAAGACGTGCTACTGCAACACATCAACGTGAAGAAAAGACAGAAAAACCAAATGACTTACATAGCCAAGAAGAAGAACCAACGAAAAAAGAGTCAAAAGGTCATATTTCTGAAACTGTAAAAGGTCAACAAAACGGCAAGAAAAAAGCTGCAGGTACAGCAGCAGGCAGTGTTGGCGGCGGTATTATCGGTAAAGATTTAGAAAAAAATCATGAAAAAGCTTCTGAATCTAAAGAAGATAAGAAAGATCAGGATATCAAAAAAGAAGAACCCACAAATACTGAAAAAGACAACTCTGGTAAAAAAGCTGCTGCTGGTGTAGCTGGAGGCGCTGCTGCTGGTAAAGCCGCTCAAAAACATTCTGATAAGAAAAAGGCCGAAAAACAAAAAGCTGATGAACAACCTAAAGAGAAAGACACTGCGAAAAAAGACAACTCTGGTAAAAAAGCTGCAGCTGCTGGTGCAGCCGGTGTAGCTGGTGGTGCTGCTGCAAGCAAATCAGCGCATGCAGGTTCTGGAAACGGAGGCGCAGGTAATGGCGGTTCTGGCAATGGTAGTTCCGGAAACGGCAGTGCTGGCAATGACGGAGAACCGCCTAAAAAGAATAAAGGCGGATTAAAAAAATTACTTCCTTTACTTTTAGGCTTATTATTAATCGCAGCTATCGCAATTTTTGCTGGTTTAGCATTAACAGAACAAGGCAGTCATAAAGCACAAGACGACAACAAAGTTGCACAAAAATCGGATAAAGACAAAAATAAAGATGCAGCTAAAGATAAAAATGAAGATAAAGATAAAAAAGCAGCAGACAAAAACAAAGATAAAAAATCTGATAAAGCAAAACACGATCATTCTAAACATCATGCCGCTTCAGATTCAGAAGCAACTGACGAATCACAAGCACAAGATCAAGACCAAAATGCTTATGATCAACAACAAAACGCTGCACAAAACCAAAACGGTCAATATAATCAAAATCAGCAAGGTCAACAAAACAATCAATACAACCAAAACCAACAAGCGCAACAAGCACAACAACATAATCAAGGTGGCCAAACACATACAGTATACGGTAAAGAAAACTTATATAGAATTGCAATCCAATACTATGGTGAAGGTACACCAGAAAATGTTGAAAAAATTAAACGTGCAAATGGTTTAAGCAACAATAATATTTCAAATGGACAACAACTAGTTATTCCACAATAATGATATTAGCCTCACTACAAAATGGTAGTGAGGTTTTTTCTTTCATTAATGCTTCACAATTTCTAATCTTTCTTAGATGAAAAAAGATGAATACCTTTTAAAAATTTGTATGACTGATATAATATTAGGGGTGTGAAGAAGGAGGTCAACTGTATGCAAACAGTAGAAAGTATCATTATCGGCGGCGGACCTTGCGGGTTAAGTGCTGCGATTGAACAAAAGAAAAAAGGAATTGAAACATTAGTAATAGAAAAAGGCAATGTTGTAGAGTCTATTTATAATTACCCTACGCATCAAACATTCTTTTCTTCTAGTGATAAATTAAGTATCGGCGATGTACCATTCATCGTTGAAGAGTATAAACCAAGAAGAAATCAAGCGTTGGTGTACTATAGAGAAGTTGTTAAGTATCATCAATTAAATATTCATGCATTTGAAGAAGTGCTTACAGTTAAAAAAATGGGTAAACGCTTCACAATTACAACAACTAAAGATACGTATCAATGTCGTTTCTTGACTGTTGCGACAGGCTATTACGGTCAACATAACGAATTGGAAGTAGAGGGTGCTAAATTGCCAAAAGTCTTCCATTACTTCAAAGAAGCACATCCTTATTTTGACCAAAACGTTGTGATTATTGGAGGTAAAAACTCAGCAGTTGATGCGGCGCTTGAACTAGAAAAAGCAGGTGCAAATGTGACAGTACTTTACCGTGGCTCAGATTATTCATCAGCAATCAAACCATGGATTTTACCTAACTTCGAATCATTAGTAAGACATGAAAAAATCGATATGCATTTTAATGCAAACGTGACTAAGATTGATGAGGATAGCCTAACATTTGAACAAGAAGGCGAATCATATACAATTCCTAACGATTATGTCTTTGCGATGATCGGTTATCATCCAGACTATGACTTCTTACAAACGATTGGTATCGATATTAATACAAATGAATTCGGTACTGCACCTGTGTATGATAGAGAAACGTACGAAACAAATGTAGAAAATTGCTATATTGCAGGTGTTATTGCAGCTGGTAATGATGCAAATACTATTTTCATTGAAAATGGCAAGTTCCACGGTGGCATTATTGCACAAAATATTGTTTCTAAAAAACAAACACCGCTTGAATCTTAATTCAATACTCAAAAAACCGAGAAACAGTACTAGCTGCTTCTCGGTTTTTAGTTATATCCAATTATACTTGTGCATCAAAGTATGCTTTAAGTTGTTCTTTATCATAATGATTGCTCATCGCAACAAGGAGCTTAAGACGTGCTTTTTGACCATTCAAACCGTTTGAAAAGATGACGCCTCTTTGTGCTAAATCGTATCCGCCACCTTCGTAAGCATAGATAGGACCAACAATACCGTTAAATGATCTTGATACCAGGATTATAGGAATACCTTTATCTAAACAAGCCATTAATCCTTTTAAAGCAGTAGGGGGTAAATTACCTTGTCCAAGGGCTTCAACTACAATACCGTCAACTGCTCTTTCACTGTAAAACAAGAAAATATCACTCGGCATATCCATATAAGCTTTAACAATAGGTACATCTAATTTCGGATTGATTTTATCTAAAATTTTATGTCTGTATGGTTTATGGTGAAACTGTACACTCGTTTTTGTTAATACACCTAATGGTCCATGGTTAGGACTTTGGAAAGTATTCGTATTTGATGTATGTGTTTTAGTTACATTTCGCGCAGTGTGAATTTCATCATTAAATACAACCATTACACCTTTATCAGATGAATCATCTGAAGCAGCCACACGAAGTGCTGAAATGAAATTATACAATCCATCTGAACCGATTTCGTTAGAGGAGCGCATTGCACCTGTGATTACAATAGGTTTGTCAGTTTGTGTAATTAAATCTAATAAGTATGCTGTTTCTTCTAAAGTATCTGTACCATGTGTAATTACAAAACCATCGTATTGATCATGCTTGCTGTTTTCTTCAATAACATCCCTGAGCTTAACAACATCTGCAATTGTCACATGGGGAGACGGCAGATTAATAGGGTTAATCTCAGTAACGTCTGCATATTGTTTGATAATATCATGGTGCTTTGAAATGGGATTTTCTTCATTTTCTACTACTTTATTGCTTTCATCTTCAGACATACTGATTGTACCACCGGTATGCATGACTAAAATCTTTTTCAATGTCATCGCTCCTATCTCTATAATACGTTTTTATGATAAAATAAATATGAATAAACGACAAGGGAAGGTTTTCTAGATATGAGTTTAATTAATATAGCTATTGATGGCCCTGCAGCAGCGGGCAAGAGTACCATTGCACGAAAGGTTGCTGAAAGCCATTCTATGATCTATGTAGATACAGGCGCGATGTATCGTGCAATTACCTATAAATATTTAAAAGAAGGTAAACCAGAAGACTTTCAATCTCTTATTGAAAATGTAACATTAAAATTGGTTTATGATGATGTGAAAGGTCAACGTGTGTTGTTAAACGATGAAGATATTACAGATTTCTTACGTTCTAACGAAGTCACACAAAATGTTTCTTACGTAGCATCTAAAGAACCAGTTAGAACATTTGCGGTTGAAGTACAGCAACAATTAGCTGCTGAGAAAGGGATTGTTATGGATGGACGTGACATTGGCACAGTAGTGTTACCAGATGCTGAATTAAAAGTATATATGATTGCATCTGTTGATGAACGTGCTGAACGCAGACAAAAAGAAAATGAAGCAAGCGGAATTCCTTCCTCTTTAGATCAATTAAAAAAAGAAATCAAAGCACGTGATGAATACGACATGTCTCGTGAAATATCTCCATTACGTCAAGCAGATGATGCAATTACTGTGAACACAACTGGAAAATCTATCGAAGAAGTAACTGAAGTAATTAATCAACTTATCAGTGAAACACAAAACAAGCAGTCATAATTTAAGATGTTAGGCTGATGTTAATTATATTAATTTGATTATAAAAATTCATAATCATTCTATGGCGATGCTAACAGATTCAAATAATTATGCCATACTGTGAATAATAAATGAGTTTTTGTGGTATATATTATAGTGAGAATAAATACGTACATTGGAACGTAAAAATAATACTTTTTTACTGCAGAACTTGAGAGAATTCTTCACTTTTTGTGAATAGAGGTGAATTTCTTGACAATTCTGTCAGTTTGTAAGATGTTATAATTATGTAGTGTACAAGGAGGCATACAAGATGACTGAAGAATTCAATGAATCAATGATTAATGAAATTAAAGAAGGAGATAAAATCTCTGGACAAGTCCAAAAAGTCGAAGAAAAACAAGTGATTGTTGATGTCGACGGTGGCAAATTTAGCGGTATTGTACCGATTAGTCAATTATCTACTCATCATATTGATAGCCCAAATGAGGTTGTCAAAGAAGGAGATGCGGTAGAAGCTTATGTGACTAAGGTAGAAAATGACGAAGAAAATGAAACAGGTGCATATATCCTTTCAATTCGTCAATTAGAACAAGAGAAGTCTTATCAATATTTACAAGAGAAACAAGAAAATAACGAAATTATCGAAGCAAAAGTAACTGAAGTCGTTAAAGGCGGTTTAGTTGTAGACGTAGGACAAAGAGGGTTTGTCCCAGCTTCATTAATTTCTACTGATTTCATTGAAGACTTTTCAAGCTTTGATGGACAAGTTTTAGAACTACGTGTTGAAGAACTTGATCCAGAAAATAATCGCGTCATCCTTAGCCGTAAAGCAGTTGAACAAGAGCGTAATGAAGCTAAAAAAGCTGAATTACTAGAATCTCTTAATGAAGGCGATGTAATTGAAGGTACAATCGCACGTTTAACTAACTTTGGTGCTTTCGTAGATATCGGCGGTGTTGATGGTTTAGTTCACGTATCTGAACTTTCTCACGAACACGTCGATAAACCAGAAGACGTTGTTTCAGTGGGCGAAAAAGTTAACGTAAAAGTAAAATCTGTTGAAAGAGACTCAGAAAGAATCTCACTTTCAATTAAAGATACTTTACCAAGCCCATTCGAAAGTATTAAAGGTGAAATCCATGCGGATTCAGTAATTGAAGGTCGCGTGGTAAGATTAACTGACTTCGGCGCATTTGTAGAAATTGCTGCTGGCGTTCAAGGACTTGTTCATATTTCAGAAATCAGTCGCAAACATATCGCTAAACCTAGCGATGTACTAGCACCTAACCAAACAGTTACTGTGAAAGTACTAAGCGTTGATGAAGAAAATGAAAGAATTTCACTTTCTATCAAAGCAGCTGTACCAGCTGAAGAAGAAGTACTTCAAATCGACGATGACGAATCACGTGACTATGTTGAAGGTAAACATGAAGAAGAAGACAATGATAACCCAACATTAGGTGAAATGTTCGGCGACAAATTGAAAAACCTTAAATTTTAATAAGTAATTCGCTAACATCAGTCAAGACTGTAGTAAGTGTCCTAACTTCACACTTTACAGTCTTGACTTTTTTATTGCCTAAATTTCTTTTGCTTTAAATAAGCCATGTGATAAAATTAACTAGATATATGAAAGAGAGGAAGTTAGCTTATGACTAAACCTGTTATTGCTATTGTAGGTCGACCGAATGTCGGTAAATCCACAATATTCAATAGAATTGTCGGAGAGCGTGTATCGATTGTAGAAGATACACCCGGCGTTACAAGAGACCGCATCTATTCTAGCGGTGAATGGTTGACACATGACTTCAATATTATTGATACAGGCGGTATTGAATTATCTGATGCACCATTCCAAACACAAATCAGAGCACAAGCTGAAGTCGCAATTGATGAAGCAGATGTTATTATTTTCATGGTTAACCAACGTGAAGGATTAACACAAACTGACGAAATGATTGCGCAGATGCTTTATAAAACAAATAAACCTGTCGTTTTAGCTGTCAACAAAGTTGATAATCCAGAAATGAGAGCAGACATTTATGATTTCTATGCACTTGGTTTCGGAGAACCATTCCCAATTTCAGGTTCACATGGACTTGGTTTAGGGGATTTGTTAGATGAAGTAGCTAAACACTTCAAAGATGAAGGCGACGATCTTTATGATGAAGACACTATCAGATTATCTTTAATCGGACGTCCTAATGTTGGTAAATCCAGCTTAGTCAATGCAATTCTTGGGGAAGATCGTGTTATTGTTTCTAATATCGCCGGAACAACACGCGATGCCATTGACACAGAATATTCTTATGAAGGACAAGATTATGTCTTAATTGATACAGCAGGTATGCGTAAAAAAGGTAAAGTATATGAATCAACAGAGAAATACTCTGTATTACGCGCATTAAAGGCCATAGAGCGCTCTAATGTCGTACTTGTTGTCTTAGATGCTGAAGAAGGTATTATTGAACAAGACAAGCGTGTTGCAGGGTATGCACATGAAGAGGGTAAAGCTATTGTTATAGTAGTAAATAAATGGGATACGCTTGAAAAAGACAGTAAAACCATGAAAAAATTCGAAGACGAAGTTCGTAAAAACTTCCAATTCTTAGATTATGCACCAATCGCATTTGTTTCTGCGAAAGAAAAACAACGTTTACGTACATTGTTCCCATTAATCAATGAAGCGAGCGAAAACCATAAAAAACGTGTTCAAAGCTCAACATTGAATGAAGTCATCACAGATGCTATCGCAATGAATCCAACACCGACTGATAAAGGTCGCAGATTAAAAGTGTTCTATGCAACACAAGTTGCTATTGAACCACCAACATTTGTGGTATTTGTTAACGATGAAGAACTAATGCACTTCTCATATAAACGCTACTTAGAAAATCAGATTCGAGATGCATTTGGTTTCGAAGGAACACCAATCAAAATAATTCCAAGAAAACGAAATTAGTATTGAAAGGATGAAGTATATGAGTAAGGTTGCCGTTTTTGGTATGGGCAGTTTTGGTACAGCATTAGCGAATGTACTCGCACAAAACGGTCACGAGGTCTTAATGTGGGGTAAAAATAAACAAAGCATTGAGGAAATCAATACTTATCATACAAATTCACGCTATCTAAACGAAGCTAAATTAGAAGAGACAATTAAAGCCACTTCTGATTTAGAAGAAGCTGTCAATTTTTCAGATACGTATCTGATTGCACTACCAACAAAAGCTATTAGAGAAGTAGTTAAACAAATCGATGAAAAATTAGATTCGAAAAAAGTGTTTATCCATGTCGCAAAAGGAATTGAAAACTCAACATTCGAACGTGTATCAGAAATGATTGAAGATTCTGTTGCGCCAGAACATAATGGCGGTGTTGCTGTATTATCTGGACCAAGTCACGCGGAAGAGGTAGTTATTCAACAACCAACAACTGTTGCAGCTTCTTCTAAAGACCCAGAAATCAGTAAATTAACACAAGATTTATTTATGAATGAATATCTGCGTGTATACACGAATAACGATTTGGTTGGCGTAGAATTAGGAGGCGCTTTAAAAAACATTATTGCCGTGGCTAGTGGTATTGTAGCTGGTATGGGGTTCGGCGATAATGCTAAAGCAGCCTTAATGACACGTGGATTAGCTGAAATCAGCAGATTAGGGGAAGCACTTGGCGCAGATCCGATGACGTTTTTAGGTCTCGGCGGTATCGGGGACCTAATTGTAACTTGTACTTCAACGCATTCAAGAAACTATACACTTGGGTATAAAATCGGCCAAGGTAAAACAGTAGAAGAAGCACTTTCAGAAATGAACATGGTTGCTGAAGGGTTCTATACAACTGAATCTGTGCATAATTTAGCTAAAGAAAAACACATTGATATGCCGATAACATCTGCATTATATGGCGTATTGTTTGAAAATGTGCCATTAGAGAAAAGTTTAAAATTATTAATGGATAGAGACAAAAAGTCAGAATAGAAATTAAATTAATTTACTATTATTGTATATTTACACATAGGTGGCTAAAAAACCTTATAAATCGCGGTTTTATGCTTATAAATAATTGCGATAGTAAGAGCCGTTGTGTTAAAGTCATAGCATAATGATATTAAGTTATCATTAGCAAACCCTTGGGAGGTGACTCATAATGAACAAAACAGACTTAATTAATGCTGTTGCAGAACAAGCTGAATTAACTAAAAAAGAAGCTGGTTTAGCAGTTGATGCTGTATTCGAATCAATTCAAAACTCACTATCAAACGGTGAAAAAGTACAATTGATTGGTTTCGGTAACTTTGAAGTTCGCGAACGTGCAGCCCGTAAAGGTCGCAACCCGCAAACTGGTAAAGAAATCGACATCCCAGCAAGCAAAGTTCCAGCATTCAAAGCTGGTAAAGCTTTAAAAGATGCAGTTAAATAATGAATTCAATACTTAACAGAAAAGCCCTTTTCGGGGCTTTTCTTTTTATTACATACTTTTACATTGAATTACTTTTACGACTGAAATTGCTAGATATTGCAAGCAGTTGAACAAAAGTGATTTTATTTTTCTATATATAATGTTAAGATGATTATTGATTAATAACGTGAGGTGCAGACATGGATTCAACATTAAGTACATTAAAAAACCAAATAGATCGTAAGCTTAATGGTATACATAGTCATGAACCAATTCAGTATAATCATCAATTGGCTCATGTACTTGATGCGCAAGATATTTTGCCTGACGCAAAATTAGCATGCCTCGCAATTGATACATCCATGAGTCATCTTGATTCAATCACGAGTAGTCATCTTTCTAAAAATGCGATTCTGATAGGGGATTTGATCAGTGCACATTTTTATACGTTGACAGCATCTATCAATGATTCAGAATATCTAGAAGCTATGAGCAATGCAATCATTAAAGTAAACGAATTAAAAACCGCTTTGCATTACAAAACGCTTTCTCATGACGCGATAAAAGACGCAGTTCGATATATTGAAACTATTTTCCCTGCAATTACCATCCAGCATTTCAATCCAAATGTTGAATTAAGCAACGCAAAAGATAGTTTAATTCAATACGCTTCAGAAAATTATCCAGCGTATCTTAAAGATTATAGTGAAACAGAACTCGAAGCTATTTTTAATGAATTGCGCAGTAATATAAAATAAAGTAGAGGTAATATATATGGCTAAAAATAAAGCAGATAAAGAAAAAGTGCACAAAGTCTTTCAAAACATTTCCACTAAGTATGATCGACTCAATAATATTATCAGTTTTGAACAGCACAAAGTATGGCGTAAACGCGTCATGAAATCAATGCAAGTTAAACCTGGCAGCAAAGCATTAGATGTTTGTTGCGGTACAGCGGACTGGACAATTTCATTAAGCAAGGCTGTCGGTCCTACAGGTGAAGTCATTGGTCTAGATTTCAGTGAAAACATGTTAAAAGTTGGAGAAGAAAAGACTAAAAATATGGCTAACATTCAACTTGTACAAGGCGATGCCATGGAATTACCTTTTGATGATAATGAATTTGATTACGTAACAATTGGTTTCGGATTAAGAAATATCCCTGATTATGTCATTGCACTTAAAGAAATGAACCGTGTTTTAAAACCAGGTGGCATGGTGGTCTGCTTAGAAACAAGCCAACCTACAATCCCAGTTTTCAAACAACTTTATCAATTATACTTTAAATTTGTTATGCCGATTTTCGGTAAGTTTTTCGCTAAATCTAAAGAAGAATATGAATGGCTTCAACAGTCAGCTTTCAACTTCCCAGATCGTGATGAACTTAAAGCGCTGTTCCAATTAGCAGGCTTCAGAGATATTGAAGTTAAAAGTTTCACTGGCGGAGTTGCCGCAATGCATTTAGGGTATAAGGAAAAAGAAACAGCAAAAGGTGATTAATGTGGATAAGCTGAACATTAATAGAGAAGTTAAAAAAATTGAAAGACAACTGAAGGACACAATAAAAAGCAATAATGTTGTATTAGAAGAGGCGGCACACCATTTACTTTCATCAGGCGGTAAACGTGTGCGTCCGTCTTTTGTTATTTTAAGCAGTGAATATGGGAATTCACCTAGAAACAAAGATACTTATAAAATTGCTGTTTCGTTAGAATTGATTCATATGGCAACTTTAGTGCATGACGATGTGATTGATAAAAGTGATAAACGCAGAGGCCGTTTGACTATCAGTAAAAAATGGGATCAAGATACAGCGATATTAACAGGGAATTACTTATTAGCTTTAGCTTTAAAACACATTGCATCAATTGAAGACAAAAGAATACATACAATTTTATCACATGCTATTGTAGATGTATGTCGTGGGGAACTCTTCCAATTCCAAGATCAATTCAACTCAAACCAACCTGTTACAAATTATTTACGTCGAATTAACCGCAAAACAGCTTTGTTGATTCAATTAGCGACAGAACTAGGTGCATTATCTGCACATGCAGATACTAAAACGGCTAATAAAATGAAAAGAATCGGACATTATATTGGAATGAGTTTTCAGATTGTCGATGATATTCTAGATTTTACAAGTACTGAGAAGCAACTAGGTAAACCAGTTGGCAGCGACTTAATGAATGGTCATATAACGTTACCAGTGCTATTAGAAATCAGAAATAATCCATCATTTAAACAAAAGATTGATGCATTACAACCAAATAGCCCAAAAGAAGATTTTATTTATTGTGTTAATTATATTAGACAATCTGATAGCATCGACCAATCTAAGCAAGTGAGTCGTCATTATTTACAAAAAGCAGTACGTTTGTTAGATGAATTAGAAGAAAACACAGCTACAACATGGTTTAAAAAGCTAATTAAGCGTATGGAATCTAGAAATGTATAAAAAACAATCACAAAATATTGAAAGCGCTTAAATAAACTGTTAAACTAAAAATGTATTTATTTAGATTCATAAAAATACACATCTATTTTCAGGAGGATTTGCGAAATGGAAAGAACTTTTCTAATGATTAAACCAGATGGTGTTCAACGTAATATCGTTGGAGAAATCATCACTCGTTTAGAGAAAAAAGGATTAAAACTCGTTGGCGGTAAATTTATGACTGTTTCCAAAGAATTAGCAGAAACACATTACGGTGAACATGCTGATAAACCATTCTACGAAGGTCTTGTTTCATTTATTACTTCAGCACCAGTATTTGCGATGGTAGTTGAAGGTGAAAATGTAGTAGAAGTAACAAGAAATATGATTGGTAAAACAAATCCAACTGAAGCAGCACCAGGTACTATCAGAGGTGACCTAGGCTTAACTGTAGGCAGAAATGTTATTCATGGTTCAGATTCTCCAGAATCTGCGAAAAGAGAAATCAGCTTATGGTTCGAACCTAATGAACTAAGTGTTTACACAGCCAACAATGAAGAATGGTTATACGAATAATAATATAGAGTATACAAATTAAATTCATTTTATCCAATGTAAACCAGATTGAATTACTTATTCAGTCTGGTTTTATTTTTTACCTACTATAATAGTCAGAAAAATTTTACAATTAAATCATTTTAATTGTTTCTGTCCATATTTCACGTGTGCTATGATAGTAGGTATACTTATTATTACTAATTTGAAATGGAGTGATTGCATAATGAGATTTTTAACTTCTGGAGAATCCCATGGACCGCAACTGACTGTAATTGTTGAGGGCGTTCCAGCTAATTTAGCTGTAACAGCTGAAGATATCAACGTAGAAATGTTTAAACGTCAAGGCGGTTATGGTCGTGGTCGTCGAATGAAAATTGAAAAAGATGCAGTAGAAATTGTTTCTGGTGTGCGTAATGGTTATACATTAGGAAGCCCAATTACTTTTGTAGTGACAAACGACGACTTTACACATTGGAGAAATATTATGGGTGTTGCTCCTATTTCTGAAGAAGAACAAGAACAAATGAAACGTAAAATTTCAAAACCAAGACCTGGTCATGCAGACCTTGTCGGCGGTATTAAATACAATCATCGTGATTTAAGAAACGTCTTAGAGCGTTCATCTGCAAGAGAAACAGCTGCGCGTGTAGCTGTCGGTGCCTTATGTAAAATTTTATTAAAACAATTAGGTATTGATATATATAGCCGTGTCGTTGAAATCGGTGGTATCAAAGATGACGCTGAATATGATTTGGAAACAATTAAATCTCATGAAGATAGTAATGATGTTCGTGTTATCAATGAAGAAAAAGCACAAGCAATCAGAGATAAAATCGATCAAGCTAAAAAAGACGGCGATTCACTTGGTGGTGTCGTACAAGTAATTGTTGATCATATGCCAGTCGGTGTCGGCAGTTATGTTCATTACGATCGTAAATTAGACGGCAGAATTGCTCAAGGAGTAGTCGGTATCAATGCCTTTAAAGGTGTAAGCTTCGGCGAAGGATTTAAAGCAGCCGAAAAACCAGGCAGTCAAATCCAAGATCCAATTCTTTATAATGAAGAAACAGGCTATACACGTGCTTCGAACCATCTCGGCGGTTTAGAAGGCGGAATGAGCAATGGTATGCCGATTGTAGTCAACGGTGTGATGAAGCCTATCCCAACTCTTTATAAACCATTAGCTTCTGTAGATATTGAAACAAAAGAGCCATTCAAAGCTACAATTGAACGTTCAGACAGCTGCGCCGTACCAGCAGCAAGTATCGTTTGTGAACATGCAGTAGCATTTGAAATTACGAAATCATTATTAGAAGAATTCCAATCAAACTATATGGAAC
This sequence comes from Staphylococcus sp. HMSC056G08, assembly GCF_001812305.1. Taxonomy (NCBI): domain Bacteria; kingdom Bacillati; phylum Bacillota; class Bacilli; order Caryophanales; family Staphylococcaceae; genus Staphylococcus; species Staphylococcus sp. HMSC056G08. The sequence continues at coordinate 15,485 of NZ_KV808454.1, read as the reverse complement.
AACTTCAAGCACAAGTAGAAGAACGCAGACAACGTAACATTGAATTTTAAAATCAAAGGTGATTAAGATGCAACTGATGACAACATATCAAGACAATAACTATCCTATTATTATTCAGCATGATGCAATGACTCATTTAAGTACTTTTTTGTCACAATACAGAGATGTCGCTTTCATTGTTGATAAAAATGTAGCAAGTTTTCATCCAACAAAAATAGAACAAGCAACTTCAGCTATCAAATCAAATCAGATTTCACATATGATTTCAGTAGAAGGCAACGAACAAACGAAGTCCTTTTCTGTTTATGAGTCTGTGCTTGAACAACTTTTAGAAACAGGTATCACACGTAATACATGTATAGTCGCTATCGGGGGAGGCGTGGTTGGAGATTTTGCCGGATTTGTAGCTGCAACATTATTACGTGGCGTAGATTTTATACAAGTACCAACAACCATTCTTGCACATGATTCAAGCGTTGGCGGTAAAGTAGGTATCAATACGTCTCAAGGTAAAAACTTAGTAGGTGCTTTCCATCGTCCTAAAGCTGTTATATATGACTTAGACTTTTTAACATCATTACCTTATGTTGAAATCAGCAGTGGCTATGCTGAAGTATATAAACACGCATTATTGAACGGCGAAAGTGCGCTAAGTGAAATTGAAGCAGCTTATCCAAATAAAACTGCATTATCAGAACTTAACCAATTAGATGATTTCTTACTTAAAGGTATTGAAACAAAACTGAATATCGTTGTTGCTGATGAACATGAACAAGGGAAACGCAAATTCTTAAATCTTGGTCATACCTTTGGACATGCGATTGAATATCATGAGAAAATACCACATGGTCACGCAGTAATGATTGGTATCATTTATCAATTCATTGTTTCTAATCTCATTTTAGACACAAATTATGATGTCCAACACTTCGTAGATTATATGCAAAAATTGGAATATCCGCTTGATGTTGTTTTAAATGCTGAATTCCAACCTTTATTAAATTTAATGTTAAAAGATAAGAAAAACGATCAAAATGGCGTTCAGATGGTGCTCTTGTCTGAAATTGGCAAACCAGTGGTGACACATGTTGATAATACTGTGCTCAAAAATGCATTTGAACAACTACAAAACCTGTTAAAGTGAGTGAAACTAATGAGTAAAACTGAAGAAATCAATGTTCAAGGTCCTTTACGCGGTGAAATAGAAGTACCTGGTGATAAATCTATGACACACCGTGCGATTATGTTAAGTTCATTAGCAGAAGGACAATCAACTATTTATAAACCTTTATTGGCAGAAGACTGCCTACGTACAATTCAAATATTTCGCCAACTTGGTGTTGAGTTTAAAGTTGAAGATGATAAAGTAATTGTAAATTCTCCAGGTTATCAAAAATTCGTTACACCACATCAAACCTTGTATACGGGTAATTCAGGTACGACGACACGTATCATGGCTGGATTACTTAGTGGATTAGGAATTGATTCTGTATTATCTGGTGACGAATCTATCGGCAAACGACCTATGAACAGAGTCATTGATCCTTTAACTGAGATGGGCGCTGCAATTCGCGGTATTGATGGCAATTATACACCTTTAATTATCAATAAAGGACAAATTAAAGGCATCGATTATAAAATGCCAGTAGCAAGTGCACAAGTTAAAAGTGCCATTCTATTTGCGAGCTTATTTTCTGATGCGTCTTCTATAATCCACGAGATAGGTATTACACGCAACCACACGGAAACCATGTTTGCACATTATCAAATACCGATTAAAACTGATGGTATGACAATTGAAACGACACCACGTGCGATTGATTCTATTCAAGCAAGAGATTTTAAAGTACCGGGTGATATTTCATCAGCTGCTTTCTTTATTGTTGCAGCTTTAATTACACCAGACAGCGATATTACAATTCATAATGTAGGAATGAATGAGACACGTTCTGGTATTATAGATATAGTCCAGAAAATGAATGCGAACATTGAAATTTTCAATGTGACAGAAGGGGCGGAACCTACAGCTTCTTTACGCATCAAATACACACCCGATTTAAAACCACTCGACATATCAGGCGAATTAATTACACGCGCAATCGATGAAATTCCAATCGTTGCTTTGTTATGTACACAAGCACAAGGTTCAAGCGTGATTAAAGATGCAGAAGAGTTAAAATACAAAGAAACGAATCGAATTGAAACAACTTCAGATGAACTCGGCTTACTCGGCTTTGAAGTTCATCCAACCAATGATGGTTTTGTAATTCATCCATCTACATTCGAACATGCAGCAGAGGTAAGTTCTTACACTGATCATCGCATTGGAATGACCTTGGCAATTGCGTCACTATTAGGAACTGAACCGCTTCACATCAAACGATTCGATTCAGTCAACACTTCATTCCCAGAATTCTTACCTTTACTTAAATCGATAGCACAGAAAGGATAATTTGAAAGTATGGAAGATACACAAAAATTAATTGATGATATTCATCTGCAAAAAATAGATAACTTAGACAGCAGAGTTGAGCAAGCAATTTCAACAGCTGATGACGATACATTATTCATGTTAGGAGAAACACTCTATAACTATGGTTTAACTCCTCAAGGTTTAGAAGTATTCAGAGCCTTATACAATAAATATCCAAACGAACCAGAATTATTGATTTATTTCATTGATGGATTGATTTCTGAGGATAAGACAGATGAAGCTTTAGAATATTTGAGCCAAGCAGACCTGAGTACAGAACGTTTAATGTTAGAAGCAGATTTATATCAACAAATTAATATGCTTGAAGTAGCCATTGATAAAGTCCAAGAAGCGATTGAGTTAGAACCGAATGATCCCGTTCTGCATTTCGCCCTTGCTGAATTGATGTACTTCGATGGGCAATATTTACGTGCGTCTGCAGAATATGAAACAGTTCTAGAAACTGGTGAATATATGGTAAACGGGGTCAACTTGTATGCACGACTTGCAGATAGTGCTTTACAAAGCGGTAACTATGACGACGCAATTAAATTATATGACGACATTCATGAGCAAGACATGACCCCAGAAGACTTTATGAAGAAAGCATTAGCATATGAAAAAAATGAATTAGTTCAAGAAGCCATTAAAATTATGAGCACATTAATGGAAAAAGACCCTGATTACATTCAAGGCTATTTTTATCTCCAACAGCTTTATTTACATCAAAGAGATTATAAGTCAGCCATTGAAGTCGGTCACGAAGGTTTACGACTTAATGCTTTTTACAAAGAGCTAATGTTATCAACAGGTAAACTCGAATTAGATCAAGGAGATGCTGAAAAAGGGGTAAAACTCTTACTTAACGCATTAGAAGTAGATAACGCTTATCAAGAACCTTTAATTGAACTTAGCAGCTATTATCGTACTAAAGAAGATAATGAATCGATTATCGCGCTCTTACAATATGCGAGCGAAGACGATTTAGATCCTCGCTTTATGTGGAACTTAGCTTATGCGTTAGGGGCAGAAGAACGTGATAAAGAAGCGCAGCATTTCTTCGATCTCGCTTATCCTACATTTGAAAATAATCCTGATTTCTTAGGAGATTATTACTTCTTCTTAATTGAAACAGGACAAATTGCACAAGCTAAACAATTGTTACCTAAATTATTAGAACTTGATCCAAACAATGATGAATGGCAACAAGAAGCTGAACGACTGCAATACGATTAAGGTGTTGGTGAATTTTAATGAGAGATTATGAAAGTTTAAATCTGCAGAAGAAAAACTTGATTGATTATTTACTCTTTCAATATGAATTTAAATCTAGAATCAGCGTATGGGTATTGAATTTAATCAAGTCTGATATTCAGCGTTTAGAGAGCGTATATTTTGTAGATGAACCATTATCACATCGTAATACACTTGAACTTGCGGTGAATGAAACCTCAAGTATTGGAATTAAACTTACGCTTGATCAGAAGCAGTATCATAATACCAATGAAATCTTCCGTCTTGTCGCATACGATAAGCCTGTGTTGGATATCAAAATTCATATCCCTAAAAGAGATATACGTATTGATGAAATTTTATTAGCACAATTGTTAACTTCACCAGAATATACGTCTCATTTGAGCGATCTGCATGCGGTCACAACGACACCGCAGGCTGAATTATCATTGATTCACCGTCTACAAAATACAATAGATTTAAGCTTGCAAATCAATGATCCTGAATACTTTTATCGACTGTCTCACTTATTAAATACGATTAAAGCGAAATCTTATAATTTCCCAACAAAGGAATGAAAGCGATGAGTATCTTGCAGTGGTGGAGATGGGCGTTATATGCACGCCCATTTCTTTTATTAGTTTTAGTTTGTAATATTTTAGGTACAATTTACGGTTACATATGGTATCGCAGTCAGTTAAAAGAAGCTGCATGGTATTATTGGATATTTATTCCAGATAGTCCCACAGCTTCGCTCTTTTTGTGTATTGCCATTTTGTTGTTCTTGTTGAATAAACAGTGTTCTATCATAGAAGCATTAGCATTTATGACGCTCATCAAGTATGGTGTATGGGCTGTTATCATGAATTTGATTTTATTTTATCAATACGATGAAATTACAATCAGCGGGATGATGTTATTAGTGTCACATGGCATCATGGCATTTGAGGCCATATTATTTTATCCACGCTTCAAAATCACTTTAGGTGCAGGTCTCATTGCGATTATTTGGATATTCCATAATGACTTAATAGACTATGTCTTTATGCAGTTTCCATACTATCCGTTTATCGATACGCATTTAGAACTTGTTGCATATATTGCGTTTATATTAAGTACGCTATGCATCATTTTATATTTTTATTTAAAACCTTTGATACGACGCAAATTAATTGACCAAAGTTTACGTTCTCAGTAAAATAATGTTATAAAGGAGTGAGCATTTTGTCTTTAGTAAGTATGATAATTTATTTTGCAATATTAATGATTTTGCCGCTTTGGGCACAACATAAAGTTAAGTCTAACTACGAAAAATATTCACAAGTCAGATCGACAAGTGGTAAAACTGGACGAGAAGTGGCTGAAGAAATATTACACGCCAATGGTATCAATGATGTTGAAGTACTAGAAGGTCAAGGTTTCTTATCAGACCACTATGACCCGACTAAAAAAGTAATTCGTTTATCTCCTGCGAACTACAATCGTCCAAGTGTTGCTGCAACAGCGATTGCGGCACACGAAGTAGGGCATGCGATTCAAGACGCTCAAGGTTATTTCTACTTGAGATTCAGACACGCATTGTTCCCATTAGCTAATATCGGTAGCAGCTTGTCATACATTATAATTATGGCAGGTATCGTATTAACGTCGATGCAAATACCAATGGGTTCTACAGCGTTATGGATTGGGATTTTCTTAATGGCATTTGCAGTGTTATTCTCAATCATCACTTTACCTGTAGAATTTGATGCAAGTAAACGTGCGATGAATAATATCAAATCATTGCATATCGTTAATGACAAAGAATATAAACATGCACGCAAAGTATTGAGTGCTGCAGCAATGACATATGTAGCTTCAACAGCTGTTGCAGTTGCAGAATTATTAAGATTTATCTTAATTGCACGCTCAAGCGATTAATTTAATAAAGTAATGAAACCTTGCTCTCGCAGCAAGGTTTTTTATTTTGTTGAGATTGCACTTAAAATGCATAATAAAAAAATATAAGATATACTAGGAGTTAAGATGTAAGGAGATGAAATGCATGAAAACTATGTCAGAAATGCAAAAAGAAGTCGATGCATATATCGGCCAATTTAAAGCTGGTTATTTCTCACCCCTTGCGAATTTAGCACGTTTAACAGAAGAAGTCGGGGAGCTTGCTAGAGAAATCAACCATGTATATGGAGAAAAGAAAAAGAAAGATACTGAAGAGGAAAATACGATTAAAGCTGAACTCGGAGACAACCTGTTCGTTTTATTATGTATCGCAAATTCTTTAGATATCGATATGACCGAAAGTTTTGATGAAACAATGCATAAATTTAATACACGAGATAAAGATCGTTTTGAACGTAAATAAAACTATATAGAGAGATAAAGGAGAGTCGGTTTGAAATGAAGATAGGAATTACATGTTATCCTTCTATGGGAGGTTCAGGTATTATCGCAACTGAACTTGGGATAACACTTGCTGAAAGAGGGCATGATGTCCATTTTATCACTTCAAACTTACCGTTTCGTATTAGAAAACCACTTCCAAATATTACTTTCCACCAAGTAGAAGTAAACCAATATGCAGTTTTTCAATATCCACCTTATGATATCAGTTTAAGTACAAAAATCGCATCTGTAATTCGTGAATATGATTTAGATATCCTACATATGCATTATGCAGTGCCTCATGCGATTTGCGGCATATTAGGACATCAAATGTCTGGTAAAGACGTCAAAATCATGACGACTTTGCATGGTACAGATATTACAGTGCTTGGTTTTGATCATTCTCTTAAAGATGCGATTAAATTCGGTATTGAAAATAGTGACGTTGTAACAAGTGTAAGTAAATCATTAGCACATCAAACGCAAGAAATCATCGGTACTGATAAAGAAATCATACCGATTTATAACTTTGTCAGAGAAATTGATTTTCCGACAAAACGAAACGATGCATTGAAAAAAGTTTATGGTATCAAACCTGATGAGAAAGTATTGATTCATGTTTCGAACTTTAGACAAGTCAAACGTATTGATACGATTATTGAGACTTTCAAAAAAGTGCATGATCAAATACCATCGAAATTACTATTACTAGGTGATGGACCAGAGTTAATGGAAATGAAACGTTTAGTACGTGAACTAGATATTGAAGATGATGTCATGTTTTTAGGAAAACAAGAATTTGTAAATCAATTTTATCAAATGTCTGATTTAGTACTCTTGTTAAGTGAAAAGGAAAGTTTTGGTTTAACTTTATTAGAAGCGATGAAAACAGGTGTTGTACCCATCGGTTCAACGGCTGGCGGTATTAAAGAAGTGATTAAACATGAAGAAACAGGCTTTATTGTTGATATTGGAGATAGCGATAAAGCGAGTGAATATGCGATTAAGTTATTAACGGATGATACGTTGTATCAACGTGTTCGCGAACAAATGCTGAAAGACGTGACAGAACGTTTCAACTCTGAGTTAATCGCAGATCAATATGAATATTATTACAACCAAATGTTAGAGGAAAATCATGAATAAAGACTTATTTTTAAAAGCTGCACCTATTTTAAACCAAATACAAGAGAATGGATTTGAAGCCTATTATATTGGTGGATCGGTCCGTGATTATTTAATGAACCGTCCTATTCACGATATTGATATTACTACTAGCGCTTCTCCCGATGAAATCGAATCCATATTTGATCATACGATCCCAATTGGTAAAGAACATGGAACGATTAACGTGGTTTATCGAAATGAAAATTATGAAGTAACCACATATCGTGCCGAAGGTGAATACAAAGACCATAGACGGCCAGATGAAGTTTATTTTGTACGTGATTTATATAAAGATGTAGAGCGTAGAGACTTCACAATGAATGCGATTGCGATGGATACTGATTTTACCATTAGAGACTATTTCGGCGGATATGAAGATATTAAACAAAAACGAATTATTACAGTAGGACCTGCAGAAGAGCGTTTTACTGAAGATGCTTTGCGCATACTACGAGGCTTACGCTTTAAATCGCAATTAGGGTTTGACATAGAAGATGCCACATACAATGCGATGAAAAATCGTATGGCTGATACTGCCTATTTGTCCATCGAAAGAATCATAGTGGAGTTAACGAAACTACTAAATGGTAAAGATGTCGCACACGTTTATCCATTATTACTTGAACTGAATTTCTTTGATTATGTGCCATTTTTCAAAAATTATAAGATGTCACACATTCATATTTGCGAACCAATTTCATTAGAATTAATGCTTGCGGTAATGATGTTTAAACAACCTGAAAATAATGGTGCTTTAACAAAACTAAAAATTAGTAACGATATGAAAAAGAAGGTAAAAATGTATTGTAGTATTTTTGAAAAGCTAGAAACACTTTCAGATAAAAAAGCATTGCGTCTTTTGGTTTACGACTACGGCTTGCGTGTATTATCTTATATATTGTCGATGCATGAAACACTGAATGAAAACAGGATTTATTTAGGTCATCCTTTAATAATAAATCAAGAATCAATTAAAGAGATTGACAAGGACTTAGTGATTTCTAAAAGAAGTGATATCGCTATCAATGGTAAAATCATATTAGAAACATTAAATCGAAAAGGCGGCCCATGGTTAAAAGATATACTAAGAAAAATAGAATGTGCGATTATCAATCATGAGTTGCAAAATGAACAAAGTGAAATCATAAAATGGGTGAAAGCAAATGTCTAAATATAGTCAAGATGTCGTTAAAATGTTATATGATAATCAACCAGAATATATATCTGGTCAAATGATAGCAGAACAGTTACAAATTTCGAGAACTGCTGTTAAAAAAATTATAGATCAATTAAAAGCAGAAGGGTGTGTTATTCACTCTGTTAATCATAGAGGCCATCAATTAGAACAGCTTGCGGATACTTGGTATCCTGGTATTGTAGAGCAAATTGTGGATGCACAAGGTTTTTTCGATGATGTCTATGTTTATGATACGATTGATTCGACACAGCTTGCTGCGAAACAAAAAATGGTTGGACATCAAAACGCAATGTTAGTGTTGAGTAATGAACAAACGAAAGGGCGTGGCCGTTTCAACCGTTTTTGGGACTCAGCAAAAGGGAAAGGTCTATGGATGAGTGCAGTATTTCGTCCTAAAGTTCCTTTTTCTTTAATCACTACATTTAATTTATTTATGGCTTTAGCAATTCGCGAATCTATCCAACCATTTTCAAACGATAAAGTTGAAATCAAATGGCCGAACGATATTTATATCGGTTCGAAAAAAGTATGTGGTTTTTTAACGGAAATGTCCGCAAACAGTGATGGTATAGAAGCTGTTATATGTGGTATCGGTATCAATATGAATCAACATGCTGACGAATTCCCAGAAGAGATTGCACATCGTGCCACAAGCATTTTTGAACATGCCGATCAAAAAGTAGACCGTTATGCATTTTTAGATACATTATTAAAAAATATGAAAAAACGTTATATTCAATTCTTAACCGTACCATTTGAATCTATTAGAGACGAATATAGAACACACTCGAATATCTGGCATAGAACATTGAAATTCACAGAAAATGATGAACAGTTCAGTGGTCAAGCGATAGATATCGATAAAGATGGTTTCTTATTAGTCGTAGATGAAGCAGGTACAAACCACCGTTTAATGAGTGCAGATATAGATTTATAGAAAGGAGGCGATCGTGTGAGTCAAACTACTTATGCAGTGGTAGATTTAGAAACGACAGGTAACCAGAAGGATTATGATGAAATCATCCAAATCGGTATTACATTTGTACGTAATTATGAAATTGTCGGCTCATACCACTCTTTAATAAAGACAGACTTAGAAATTCCGCCTTTCATTCAGGCACTCACGTCAATCGAAGACGCTATGTTAACACAAGCGCCATACTTTCATGAAATTGCAGATGAAGTTTATGAAGTCTTGAAGGATTGTGTGTTTGTTGCACATAATGTCTCTTTTGATTTGAACTTCTTAAAAAATGCATTTAGAAAATGTAATATTACTTATCATCCAAGAAAAACGATTGATACTGTAGAATTGTTTAAAATTGCATTTCCAACGGATAAAAGCTATCAGCTGAGTGAATTAGCAGAAAATCATAATATTCCACTGAATAATGCTCATCGCGCTGATGAAGATGCGGCTACTACAGCAAAATTAATGGTTAAAGCTTTTAATGTATTGAACGCATTACCGACTGATACATTGAAACAACTTTATTACTTAAGCAAAGATTTAAAATATCAGTTACATGATGTATTGTTTGAAATGGTTAGACATCATGGCGATCAGCCATTAGATAATCAATACGCTCAATTTGAACAAATCATTTACAGAAAACAAGTCGATTTCAAAGCACCTTCCATTGATTTTGAAGGTTCAACTGAAGACTTTTATAAAAAGGTCATTGACGCTTTGGGGTTCACATATCGACCAAAGCAACTTTATTTAACAGAAATTATTTTAGATCAACTCATGCATAATGATAAAGCATTGATTGAAGCACCCTTAGGTTCAGGTAAATCTATTGCGTATTTAATTGCAGCACTGATGTATAATATTGAAACTAAACAACATGTCATGATTTCAACAAATACTAAGTTATTGCAAAATCAGTTATTAGAACATGAAATACCTACACTAGAAAAAGTACTTGGTTACCGTATCAATGCGGCGATTATCAAAAGTAAACGTGAATATATTTCTTTAGGACTCATCAGTCAAATCCTTAAAGACGAAACACAAAACTACGATGTAACTTTACTTAAAATGCAGTTGTTGATATGGATTACCCACACAGAAACAGGGGACATTCAAGAGCTTAATCTTAAAGGCGGACAAAAGATGTATTTAGAGCAAAAAGCTGAAACTTATGTGCCGGTCCGTCATGATATTCATTACTATAATTTCTTAAAACGTAATGCACAAAATATCCAAATTGGTATAACAAATCATGCGCATTTAATACATGCTTCTCAAGAAAATAGTATTTATCAATTGTTTGAAGACTGTATTATCGATGAAGCACATCGCTTACCAGATTATGCATTAGACCAAGTCACAAATGAACTCAGCTATTCAGATATTAAATATCAACTAGGTTTAATCGGTAAGACTGAAAATGAAAAACTATTAAAGGCAGTAGATCGTCTTGAACAAAAACGTATCTTAGAAAGATTAGATATTCCACCGATTGATGTTTTTGGACTTAAAACCGCAGTAAATGATATTCATGAATTGAATGAACAATTATTTACGACAATCTTCGATATTATCCATGATTCTACGATTCATGATGATGATAATCATAAGATTCATTTTGTAAATCAATTTGATAAAGCGCCGATATTAAAAGATATCCATGAGATTATCCATAAATTGAACTTAACGTTAGAATACTTTAATGGCATGAGTCATAAAACTATCAAATCAATTCGTAAACATTTACTGTACATCAATGACCACTTCCGTGCGATTGAACAAAGTTTAAAAGCAGATCACACATGCTTTTTATCCATTAAAAATTTAGAACAGAAATCAACGATTACGATTTATGTGAAGGATTATAAGGTGAAAGATATACTTTCACATCAAATTTTAGACAAGTTTAATGCCTTAACTTATATTTCAGGCACGTTAACTTTTAATGGATCCTTTGAAGCTTATAAAAAGTGGTTTAACCAAGATGCTGAATTCAACACGTATATTATTGACGATGTAGTTGATAACCAAAATAAAGCAACTATCTTTATTCCAAATGATGTTGAGCCTTATCATTATCGTGATGTAGAAAAATATGAGCACGCGATTGTCAGTTATATTACTGAATATGTAAATATGACTGAATCTAAATGTTTAGTGCTCTTTACAAGTTACAAAATGATGTATCATGTTCAAGAATTATTAAATGACTTACCTGATTTTGAAGATTACATTATCTTGTCACAGCAAAACAATAGTCAAAACTATAAAATAGCGCAACAATTCAACAGCTTTGATAAAGCAATCTTATTAGGAACAGGAACATTCTTTGAAGGCTTTGATTTTCAAGGTGACGGCATTAAATGTGTCATGATTGCAAAACTGCCGTTTATGAATCAGAACAATACGAAATACTGGTTGATGGATTCAGAGTTTGTCTCCACGTTTAAAGACTATGTGCTGCCTGATGCAGTCATTCGTTTCAGACAAGGATTAGGGCGTTTAATTCGAAACGAAAATGATAAAGGCATCATTGTTTCCTTTGATGACCGCTTAATCAAAAGTAATTATCAGCATTTCTTTATGCATACGTTAAAAGCATTCAATCAGCAAATCGGTAATCTGCAAAAGTTCAGTAAAATATTAAAGCGATTAACCGCACAATAGAGTTTATCAACTAGAAGAAAACGCATTTATTTGATAAAATATATACGGGTTAAAAGTTAATCAAATGCTCAAAGCAACTTGATAAAATTAGAAGTTTCGAGCAATCATTAATTCTCTAATAAATGTCAAAAAGAAGTATAGGAGTTTGAATAATGAAGACTACAATCAAAGAAGCAAAGAACTACATTGGTCAAGAAGTCACAATTGGCGCTTGGCTTCAAAACAAACGTTCTAGCGGTAAAATTGCATTCTTGCAATTACGTGATGGAACTGGATTCATGCAAGGTGTCGTAGTGAAATCTGAAGTAGATGAAGATACATTTGCGACAGCTAAAAACTTAAATCAAGAATCATCAATGTACATTACAGGTACAATTACAGAAGATAATCGTTCAGATTTAGGTTATGAAATGCAAGTTAAATCTATTGAGATTATTCATGAAGCACATGATTATCCAATCACACCAAAAAATCACGGTACAGAATTCTTAATGGATCACCGTCATTTATGGTTACGTTCTAAAAAACAACATGCAGTGATGAAAATCCGTAATGAAATTATTCGTGCAACATACGAATTCTTCCACGATAACGGATACGTTAAAATTGATCCACCAATTTTAACAGCAAGTGCACCAGAAGGTACAAGTGAATTATTCCACACTAAATATTTCGATGAAGATGCCTTCTTATCACAAAGTGGTCAGCTTTATTTAGAAGCAGCAGCAATGGCATATGGTAAAGTTTTCTCATTCGGTCCGACATTCCGTGCTGAGAAATCTAAAACACGCCGTCATTTAATCGAATTCTGGATGATTGAAGGCGAAATGGCTTTCTATAACCACGACGACAGTTTAGAAGCACAAGAGCAATACGTTGCTCATGTTGTTCAATCTGTACTTAAGAATTGCGCCTTAGAACTTAAAATCTTAGACAGAGACACTTCTAAACTTGAAAAAGTTAAAACACCATTCCCACGTATCACATATGATGATGCAATCGAATACTTAAAACAAGAAAGATTTGATGACATCGAGTGGGGTGAAGACTTTGGTGCACCGCATGAAACAGCGATCGCAAACCATTATGATTTACCAGTATTTATCACAAATTATCCTACAAAAATCAAACCATTCTATATGCAGCCAAATCCAGACAATGAAGACACAGTCTTATGTGCTGACTTAATCGCACCTGAAGGTTATGGTGAAATTATCGGTGGCTCTGAACGTATTAATGACTTAGAATTATTAGAGTCACGTATCGAAGAACATGGTTTAGATAAAGAAAGCTATGAGTACTATTTAGACTTACGTCGTTATGGTTCAGTACCTCACAGCGGCTTCGGTTTAGGTTTAGAAAGAACAGTGGCATGGATTTCTGGCGTAGAACACGTTAGAGAAACAGCACCATTCCCACGCTTATTAAACCGTTTATATCCATAAACAATTCTATGATTTGAATGAAAAATAAATGGGTCCAGTCATGTGTGTAAACGATGACTGGACCATTTCAATAGGTAAAATATCAAAAAAGGAGGGTCACTTTGGATATAGAATTACTTAGAAAACGCCCCGTTGTTATTAGAAGAGAATTACTCGATCACTATGCTGACATGGGATTATCAGAAACTGATTTAATCATCTTATTAAAATTAATTTATGAATATGAGCATTCAAATAAACAACCTTCTATTTCATATCTTAGTAAAGGTACAACGATGAAGGAACGTGAAGTGACAGGTGTTATTCAGCGTCTAATTCAATTAGACTTATTAGATTTAACAGTACAAAAAGATGAAGAAGGACGTTTTGCGGAATTTATGAATCTAGATGGTTTTTATCAATCTTTCAGTAAAATTTTAAAATCCCAAGAAACACAACAACGTGAAATGAATAACCAAGAGTCCTTTAAGTCATTATTCCAAATGATTGAAAGCGCATTTGGCCGTCCTTTATCACCCATTGAAATTGATACATTAAATCAGTGGATTGACGTTGATCACCATGATATTTCAGTGATTCAAGCTGCGGTGAATGAAGCATTGAGTCAAGAAAAAATGAGCTTTAAATACATTGATAGAATCCTATTAAATTGGAAGAAAAACAACGTTAAAACAGTGGAGGACTCTAAAAAGATCAGTAGTCAATACCATACACCGCAAATGAAACATACAGTCAAAAGCATTCCGAAATTTGACTGGTTGAATCAGGAGGAATCATAATGTTAAGTAAGAAAAAAGCATTAAGTATGATAGATGTCATTGATGAAATGTTTCCAGATGCAGAATGTGAGCTTAAACATGATAATCCATTTGAATTAACCATTGCGGTGTTGCTATCTGCACAGTGTACAGACGTATTAGTTAATAAAGTAACACGTGAGTTATTTAAAAAGTATAAAACACCACAAGATTATTTGGATGTCAGTTTAGAAGAACTGGAACAAGATATTCGCTCAATCGGGTTATATCGTAATAAAGCCAAAAACATTCAAAAGCTATGCCGATCACTTATCGATAAATTTGATGGCAAAATACCTAATAATCGTACAGATTTAGAAAGTCTTGCAGGTGTTGGTCGAAAAACTGCGAATGTTGTATTAAGTGTCGCATTCGGTGTTCCAGCGTTAGCAGTTGATACACATGTAGAACGTGTTTCTAAAAGATTAGGTATTAATCGATGGAAAGACAGCGTCAAAGAGGTAGAAGAGCGCCTGTGTTCAATTATTCCAAAAGAAAGATGGAATCAAAGTCATCATCAACTGATCTTCTTTGGACGTTATCACTGTTTAGCACGTGCACCGAAATGTGATATTTGTCCTTTATTCGATGATTGTAGAGAAGGGCAGAAACGATATCGTGAAAAACTAAGAAAAGAAGCTAAAGCATAAGAGGTGATTTTTTGATTACAAAATCTGATTTTGAAGCTTTAGAAGCCCAAATTGATGTCTTTGCGAAAAAGAAACAATTAACATCAGACCAAGGAAAAACGTTACTTGATGAATATTTAACTTTAATCGAACACTATTTTTGTCAGATTAACAATGTTGAAACAATTGATTACGATAAATTAGATACTTATCCAGTTGTGCCCATTAATTTCCAAGAACGATTTGATTATATTCATCAACGAAAACATCACTTTATGGGCTATCGTCAGATGAAAACACTCATCAGTGAACTCATTAAAATGAACGCAGCGTATAAAGCAAGACAAGCACATCAAAAACGCTAATAATTTAAATGAAAATGATAAAAGACATGTTTGAATTTCTTGTTCAAACATGTCTTTACATATTATTAAGTATAGAAAAAGTGCAGTGCTCAGAAGTTTGAGTCACTGCACCTTTATTATTTGGCTCTATACTATTTAGGACTGGTGATAATC
>NZ_KV808453.1:0-206 GCF_001812305.1 Staphylococcus sp. HMSC056G08 | reverse complement strand
TTTATCAAACGTCTCATTAAACAATTTGGTAAACCTCAAAAGGTAATTACAGATCAGGCACCTTCAACGAAGGTAGCAATGGCTAAAGTAATTAAAGCTTTTAAACTTAAACCTGACTGTCATTGTACATCGAAATATCTGAATAACCTCATTGAGCAAGATCACCGTCATATTAAAGTAAGAAAGACAAGGTATCAAAGTATCAA
>NZ_KV808452.1:0-3212 GCF_001812305.1 Staphylococcus sp. HMSC056G08 | reverse complement strand
CAGAAGTTGTAGAAACAGCTAGAGATAGTTTAGTTATAGGTATTCGATAATAGAAAGCAACGCATTTTAATATAGTGCGTTGCTTTTCTCAATTATTAGGTAAAGTCATTCTCATATATCGAATAAAGTGAAACCCAGTTACATGCAAATTAAAAAATCAACATGAAAATTGGGCAATCATGACGGTTGATCGTTATATTCCCCACAGGGGCAAAAAGACATAATTTTGTTTTTTCAAAATTCTAAATTGCTGCAATTGAATATGACTTTTCTTCTTCGTCACTTGTATTAATTAAATTGCCATCTTCAACATTATCTAAATTTAAACTTGTAAGTTCCATAATTCATTGTATATACCTTGAAGCTTTAAAAGCTCATCGTGCTTCCCTTGTTCACACATTTGCCCATCTTGTAATACATATATAATATCAGCATTTTTAACCGTACTAAGTTTATGAGAGATTATAATTGCGGTTTTTCCTTCATTATAAACCAACTGATCTATAGTACTCATTATTTTTTTCTCCGTAATACTATCTAATGCACTAGTGGCTTCATCAAAGATAAAAATATCTGGATCTTTTAAAAATGCTCTGGCTAAAGAAATTCTTTGGGCTTGTCCACCTGACAAATTAGACCCTCTTTTTTCAAGCATTGTATCAAATTTATTGGGTAATTTATTAATAAAATCTAGCGCTTCAGCATTTTTACATGCTTCTAAGACTGCACTCTCAGATTTGAATTCGTTACTTCCATGTAATAAGTTATTAGAAATTGTATCAGCAAATAAGAATGTATCTTGTGATACATAACCTATCCTCTCTCTTAATTCTACTAATTTTATTTTATTAATATCTTCATTATCAATTAAAATTTCCCCTTCATTAACATCATAGTATCTGGCTAATAACTTACCTACTGTACTCTTCCCACTACCACTTTCTCCAACAATAGCAATTTTATTTCCCTTTTTAATATCTATATTCACACTATCAAGAACTATACTTCGAAAACCATACTGAAAAGATACATTCTGCAATGCGATTTTATTATCAAATTTATAAGGTAGATTTTCTTCATAATTTTTTGGTTCTGTATCTAAATCTGTAATTTCT
This sequence comes from Staphylococcus sp. HMSC056G08, assembly GCF_001812305.1. NCBI lineage: Bacteria > Bacillati > Bacillota > Bacilli > Caryophanales > Staphylococcaceae > Staphylococcus > Staphylococcus sp. HMSC056G08. The sequence continues at coordinate 2,097 of NZ_KV808452.1, read as the reverse complement.
GCAATACGTCTTGCAGCTACAAAAGATGACTGTAGAGTGGGTTGTATGTTTATTAACCTTTCTATGGGATCTAAATAATATATTGTTAAAGCATTAAATGCTAATAAGCTCCCTAATGTCATTTCTTCATGAATTACAAAGTAACCGCCTGCCCATAAAATAACTAAGCTAATCATCATTTTTAAGAAGCTATTAAACGATAATTGTAAATTTGAAAATCGTCCTAGTTTTAAAAGATTTTTCATTAATTTATCAAATTTAGTCACTGCTTTATTATAAACATTTTCTTCTGAGTGATAACTTTTAATAATTTGATTACCATCAAAAGATTCAATTAAATAAGAACTCAAATCAGCATCATTTTCTGCAACTTTCTGATTGTAATACTCAAACGTTTTTTTTAATATGAAGACACATACAATTAATAAGGGAATAAATATTAATGTTATTAATAGTAACCTAGAGCTCTGTAAATAAAGTAAGGTGCCTCCAATTAGTATCATTAAAGTATCAACAAGTAATGTTACTGTGGAGGACGATAAAGCTTCTCTAATCTTTGATGTATCCATAAATCTTTGTAAAATTTCTCCACTTTTCCTCGTATCAAAGAAATTTGTAGGTAAATGAAGCACATGATAAAAATAATTTTTCATTAAATTTATATCTATTTTCAAACTAAGCTGCAAAATCATCTCATACCTTATATAAGTTAAAATAATAGATGATATATATAGAGCAAGAATCCCCATACCTAATAAATGAAGATTTGATATCAAGTTGTTTGGTATAATATTATCTGTCAAATATTTAAAAAACAGTGCTCCAAGAATACCAATTGTATTAATTACAAATGACATAAAAACCAACGAATATATTTTTAATTTATTTGTTATAAAAATATCTACAAATAGCTTCATATATGATGGTGATTCATTTTCCACTGTAAAAGTACTCATTTTTTCAATTAATACAGCAATGTTCGTCCATTGCTCATTAAATTCATTTTTATTAAGTCTATATCTGCCTTTTCCAGGATCGACAATATGTATTTTATTATTTTTTATTTTTTCAATAATTACAAAATGATCATAACCTTGCTGATTGATAATATGTACAATTACAGGGAACTTTGCTGAATTTAGTTCTTTAATAGACTCTACTTTCACTCCTGTAAGCTGGATACCTATCTTTTCTCCTGCTTTTATTAAACCGTATAGATTTGTCCCTAATTTATCTGTTTTAGCCAATTCTCGTAGCTTAGGTATAGATACACGTTTACCATAATACTGAGAGATCATCGCCAGACAAGTTGGACCACAATCTTTTTCATCGTACTGTTGGATGTATTTTAATTTCACATTTTCACCCTCTATAAAGCATATGCGAGGGTGGTATACCATCCTCGCATATGTTGTATTTAATATTTTATTTTTTCTTTCCACCAAAACTGATGCTTATATTATCTACTTTATTAGCTAATTTTCCAGTGATTTCACCAAGGCTTTCCCAAGTATTACCACCATTAATTTGTTTTATTTCTTGATTCGATAACTTTTTCATTAATTTTCTCCTCCATGACTTTTATTATTTCAATTGTTCATTTGCAGAATTAATAAAGTCTCTAGCACCGCCAGCAACTTTTCCTCCGGTTCTACCAATCCAGCCGTTTGTATTAGTTCCACCTTCCCACTCGCCTAAGCCTTCTTTAAATCCATTTTTCATATCCGAAAGTCCTCCACGAACACTATCCATAACTCCTCCGCCATTAATAGTGTTTAGCTCTGCTAAATTTAATTTTTTCATTATAATAACCTCCTAAATTATTTTGACTATTTTAATCAAAAAACAAGCTATTAATTAATCAAAAAGCATAGCTCTTTGATATTTTTCATTTTAACTATCGATTATTAAAACACAATTAACAAAATGTAAAAAAATTATTTAGATAAAAGTCGGTTCTGTTGTAAAGTTAAATTTATAGTATGATTTTAACAAAGAAGGAGCCTTCTTTATGAACTATTTCAGATATAAATAATTTAACAAGGATGTTATCACTGTAGCCTTTGGCTACTATCTAAGATATGCATTGAGTTATCG
>NZ_KV808451.1:0-1621 GCF_001812305.1 Staphylococcus sp. HMSC056G08 | reverse complement strand
AGACATAGGCGCATTATCTCCTTAATTATTGGTGGTAGAATACTTCTAATTATAGAGATAATTACGCTTTTTTGTATCAAAAATAGTACTAGTGATTATCACCAGTACTAAATAATATAGAGCAAAAAAATCGAGGCAGCTCCAATAATTTAATTGTTGAAGCTACCTTAATTCTTAATATTAACCAAAGAAACCAGAAATAACATCAATACCTTGAGCTAATGCTTTAGCAATATTAGTACCCATAGTTACCCAATCTTGGTTTAGACCTGACTGAATTGCTTGACCAATAGCATCTACAACACCTGCCATAAATATTCCCTCCTTACATATTAATCATTCAATTTTAAGTTAAGCTAAAGTAATAATGAGTTTCATGATAAATCAGTCATATTATCAATAACTGTTATTAGTCTCATATTCTTTCACTGTTACTATCTAAATTATATAAGATCCTTTGGAATTATAGTTTGAAATTTCGTATATGCTTGTTTAAAGTTCCTAAACGTTTATTTTAGCTTTATAAGACATTTATATTAGACGAGATTGTATGCTTAAGTGTATAACCATAAATCTCTTAATGCTGTGTAAAAATAAGTTTATTAAACATCTTAAGATAAAACATAGTGAATTAAGAATAACTATACAAACCAAAAACAAAAGTTTATTTGTTCTACAGAAGAATATTCTGTACCTAAAAAAGTAAGAGATTCTGTTAAAAGGAAGCAAAATAATAATCGCTCTTTGTCAAATTCGATTGATGTATAAAAATTGAGTCGAAATATACTTATTAGTTTGTTTAATTCACGGTTCAAGGATTGAATGAGATGGAAACAATCCAGAATAATTTCTTCGTTTGGAAATAACTTCTTGAATAAAAAAATTAAGGACTATATATCCATCGTTACATATTTAACGTTTTCTCGCGCAGTTTTTTCAAATATCATAAAGTAATCAAACAAAGCTTTTGTCTCTGATCAGGAAGAATACCTATAATTCTGTATGTATCACCATCACAATATATAAAGTTCATTTTGCCTACGATATTTTTTACACTTTTAAATTCATCTATCATGATATGTTGAGGTAGTTTATTAAATGGTCTTAGTTTTACACTTCCAGCTATTTTATTAATATAACCTATCACTGATATAGCACTAACATTGTTATCTAACTCAACACTTTTACATGAACTATTTTCTCTGCTTTGATAAAGAAAATGAAGTATTAAGTTATTACAGAAGTTATAATATTGTTTGACAAAAGAATTTTTTAATACAAATGAATGACGACATCCATGACAAAAGAATCTTTGCTTTTTTAATTCTAAATAACTAGGGGTACCTTGTGTTTTAATAATTTGATTATTGTTTTACGCTTAACGTTTTTAAGGATTAAATTATTTTGATTAACTACTCCACAACTTTTACAACAGTCAGGCGTATATGTAAGTATTCCTTTAAAAATTAGTGTTCTTACTAATTTTCTATATGTTACTTATGGTTTTTCTTCTAAAACAATGTTTTTCTCTTTTTAATCAATTATTTTTTCTTCTATAATAAATCCGATTGAGAAATAACCGCTAGGTTATCTCAGACTGTCGACAAAGTCCTACGGACTT
>NZ_KV808450.1:95612-136158 GCF_001812305.1 Staphylococcus sp. HMSC056G08 | reverse complement strand
ACAGTTGATTTACTGACACCAGCAAGTTCTGCTAGTTCTTTGTTCTCGTGAACTGGTGTGTCAAATTGGTTGGTTTTAGACTGTTCTGTGATGACTGGTTTATCCATTTTGTGACTCTCTGTTTTTGATGGTTTTAGTTCAGCTGAACCAAAACCATTGTTATTGTGGTTTGGATTATTTTTATTAGCTTTTTCCAATGCTTTCCTTCTTTTTTCTCTAGCTCTTTCTTGAATATCTCCGATTAAATCTTTTGCGTTTAACACAATGTTCAATCTTTGATTAGCTGTTAAATTTCTGCGTTCAACTGCTGTATCTCTTACAAACTTAAGAGCTTCATCCTTTTCAAGATTTTCTCTAATTGCTTTGACTGTATTAGTGTTTAGCTCTTTTAAAGCTTTCACTCTATGACGACCGTCCAACACTGTGTTATCCCAATTGATATGAATCGGCGTATGTTGACCTTGCATTTCGATATTAGCCACTAGATCATCAAATTCTTTTTCAGTCATTTCTGGGACAAGTTGGTTGATATCATCGTCGAATTTTAGTTTGTTTATTTCGATGTTTTCTATTTCTTTCAATTCATTTCACCTCCTATTAAGTTGTTTGTTTGCGCTTCTCCTTAAATGCTAAAATGATTGATTCCTTTTTATTATTCCTGAATACGAAATTTTCGTATTCGTTGCCTAAAAAAATATCATCGTATTTAACATTAAAAGCGTCTATATACTTCGAAAGCAAACTATCCTTTATATTAGTAGAATCTTTTTCCATATTTTGAATTGTGCGTGATGATACTTGGAATAAGTCTCCTAATTCTTCTTGAGTCATACCATAATCAGTTCTTAACTCTTTTAATGTTTTCATGTTGTCACCGCCTTTCGGTAACTCTAATATAATACGATTTTTTCGTATTGTCAACATAAAATTCGATTTTTTCGTAAAAAACTTTACTTTGATATGAAAATTTCGTATAATGCGAAATAAGGAGGTTGTGACCTATGAACAAAGAACGCAACAAAATTATTGCTAATAATATAAGAAAGTATTTAAAACAATCTACTATGACTCAAAAGCAATTAGCTGAATTAATTGGTATCAAACCATCTACATTAAGTGATTATTTAAATTTACGCTCAAACCCTTCACATGGGGTAATTCAAAAAATAGCTGACGTTTTCGGAATTGTTAAAAGTGACATAGACACTACATATAAAGAAGACAACGACATCACAACTGTGTACAATCAACTCACACCTCCACGCCAACACAACGTTCTAGACTACGCAAAACATCAATTGGAATTACAAAATAGTACAAAGGATAACGTCGTAGATTTCAATGACTACAAGGATAACAAAGTAAACGAAGCGTCTGTGTATGGTTATGTTTCCGCTGGTACTGGCGAACAGATTTTTGATGAGCCTCAATTTAAAGTAGCGGTGAAAGGTGATGTGCCTATTCATGATCTAGCACTGCAAGTAAATGGTAATTCAATGGAGCCTATGTTTCATGATAAAGAAGTTATATTTATAGAGAAAACACATGAAATTAAAAATGGCCAAATCGGAGTATTCATTATTGATGGTGAGGCATATGTAAAGAAAGTATATGTGGAAGACGACAGATTGACATTAGTTTCACTCAATAAAGAATACCCTGACTTGCACTTTTACGAGAACCAAAGCGTAGAGCTGGTGGGGAAAGTGATTTTATAACCCCCTCCACTCTGGGGCGAAGGAGGTAGAGGATGGGAAGTAACGAAGTTAATAGTATAAAGGAGGTTGAGGGAGCCAAGTGTCAAAATTTAATTTTAATCAAAGAATTCACAAACTAAAAACTTCAGGCAACTTTAAATTTAAGAATATAGATCACCAATTACACTATTTGCTACGTAAATTCGAATCAGAAAAGAAGCACAAAGGTTATTACCCTAAATTTAAACAAGGAGATATTGTTTTTGTTGATTTCGGCTTAAATATAAATCATGAGTTTTCAAATTCTCACTTTGCTATTGTTTTAAATCATAATGATAGTAATAAAGAAGATATTATAAATGTTGTTCCACTTTCCTCTAAATACAATCCTAAGTATCTCAAAATAAATATTGATATAAAAATAAAATATATAAAAAATGCTATAAATACACTTAATGATAAAAAGAAAGAGTATGAAAAGCTTTTGAAAGAATTAAACGAATTTAATCCATACGAAATGTCTGATGAAGAGGTTCAATTAAAGTTTACTGAATTTATCAAATGGAAAAATGCATCATCTCCAAAAATTAATAAGATTGATAAAGACGTTAAAAAAACTGAAGATGCTATTGAAAAGCTTAAAAATTTAAACAATCAAACTTATGCATGCGTTAATTCGTTTCAGCCTATTAGCAAATTTAGAATTAAGAATATTTATCCCAAGGAAATCAGTAATGTAAGCGTTGATACTTTAACACTTTTAGCTATAATAAATAAAATAAATTTAGATTTGCTTTCCTTGCCAAAAATCGAATAAGGTGCTACTATACCAATATATAAGGGTTTAACCCCTAAACATTATTGATATTCGCTATTCATCTACGAATAGTAAACCGTGTAATCTTATAATTATAAGTGGCACCTATTTTATATAGGTGTCTTTTTTTATGCAATTCAGGGTACACCACCGTACCCTTATTATTTTTACCTTTTTTGAGGAGGAATGTTAATGAAAGTAGCAATATACACAAGAGTAAGTACGTTAGAGCAAGCAAACGAAGGTTATTCTATCGGAGAACAAGAGCGAAAATTGAAACAGTTTTGTGATATAAACGATTGGAAAGTTGTAGATGTTTATGTAGATGCTGGTATATCAGGCGGTTCTCTTGAACGTCCATCTTTACAAAAGTTACTTAAAGATATTGATAAGTTTGATATGGTACTTGTTTATAAATTAGACCGCTTAACACGTTCAGTACGTGACTTACTGGACTTATTAGAAATCTTCGACCAGAACAACGTTGCTTTTAGAAGTGCAACAGAGGTTTATGATACTACAAATGCAATGGGACGCCTATTTGTTACTCTAGTAGGCGCAATGGCAGAGTGGGAACGTGCCACAACGAGAGAGCGTACGTTATATGGTAAAGAAGGTGCGTTAGAGAGTGGTAAATATCTCGGTCATGTTCCTTTTTATTACGATCTAGTGGATAACAAATTGATTCCAAATGAAAATAGAAAGTACGTTGATTACATTATTAAGCGACTTAAAGAAAATATATCAGCAACACAGATTGGTAAAGAATTAAGTAATATGAAAGACACTCCCGTCAAGTTCAATAAGACAATGGTAATTCAAATACTACACTCACCTACTGCACACGGACACACGAAATACGGTAAATTTTTCAAAGAGAATACACATGAACCTGTCATTACTCAAGAAGATTATAATACAGCTATAAAGATATTAAGTACCCGCAGACATACGTATAAACAAAATCACGCTTCTATTTTTAGAGGTAAGATAGAATGTCCTAATAATTGTGGCAGATTTTTACATCTAAATGTAAACAAAATCAAGCGTGCTGATGGGAGCTACTATCTAAGACAATATTATAAATGTGATAAATGTTCTAGAGAGAAAAAGCCTTCTACCATTATCAGATACGATATGATGCAAGAAGCGTTTATTAAATATCTTAACAATTTAAGTTTCGATACAATCGAACCTCCTGAAAATAATGATGACGAAGAAGAATTCGAAATAGATATCGCTAAAGTCATGCGTCAACGAGAAAAATATCAAAAAGCATGGGCTATGGATCTAATGACTGATGACGAATTTAAAGCAAGAATGAAAGAAACAGATACGTTGTTAAAACAAGCCTCTGAAAAAGAAGTTGAAAACCATGAACTAGAATTTGAACAAGTAGTTAAGATTCAAAAATTACTACAAAAAAGTTGGGAGAACTTGAGCGAAGATAAGAAAGAAGATTTGGTGGCAGCGACTATAGATAAAATCCAAATCGAACTGATAAGAGGAAATAAGACAGTCAACAGTCCTAACGAGGTTAAGATTAAAGATGTTTCATTTCTATTGTAGTGTGTGGTGTTAGCATTTTGATTGTGATGTTTTTACCAATACAGAATTTATAGATGTTCGGCACGATGAATGCGACTAAGAATGCTGCGATTAATCCTTTAGTACCTAATAATTCAATGCTGATACCATCTTTGATTGGTTTAACTGCTAAGATTAATAACGAAGCTTCAGCAGCTACGAAAGTTGAAATTACGTTGATTTGGTTCGTTTTAGGTAATTTCAAGTTTCTGTTGTCGGTAAGTGATTTAGTTACAGTACCTGCCATGAAGACGGCTAACATACCCATCGTGAAGTTATAAACTTTCATGATGATGTCTTCAATGTTTTTAGGCCAGTGGAATCCCCATACGTTTGGTACATAAGCTACCAAGATAAATAAAGATGAGAATAAAACGACTGGCATTAAAGCTACGAAACCATCACGGATTGCAGTTAAATACGGGTTAGATGCAATCTTTTCAAAGAAAGGTTTCATTTTTTCAATCATTTTAATAATTTTATTCATGCTGTCACCTGCTTATTAGTGTTTTAAATCACGGAGTTGTTCATATAAGTCAATCATGTAGTTTGCTGCGTCTCTCAAAGCCATTGTAGTCATCAAATGGTCTTGACCGTGAACCATGATAAAACTAATATCAGATGCTTCTCCTGCTGCTTCTTTCGCTAACATTTGCGTTTGTTCCTTATGTGCTTCTGTGATAAAGTTGTTGGCTTCAACAATGTGTTGACGTGCTTGTTCAAAATCGTTTTCTTTAGCAGCGGCTAAAGCTGCCATTACTTCTCGACGTGCATCACCTGCAATCGCAACGATTGTGAAACCAATCATCATGTTTTCTTCTTTGTTGCTCATGGTGTTTCCCCCTTAGGTTGAATTAAAATGTGTAATTTACAATTATCAACGCCAACGATACAACATGAACATATAAAAAATTATCGCAGCTTTTTATGTTCGTTATTGTTCGTTTTTGTTCACAATAATAATGTAACTTTTTAACTCGTACTAGTCAATTCAAATTTTAAAAATTATAGTTGTTTCAAGCTATTTATGACAAATAAGTTACATAATCTACATAAAATTGACAGCGCTTTAAAGATTTGAATGAATTCCCTTTCATTTTGACGTAAAAAAAGACTACCTAGGCATTAACCTAAGTAGTCCATTTCGTATTTAAAGATTAGTCATCTTTTTCATTTTTTAAAATTTTAGCTGTTTTTGCATCCAAGCTGAACTCTTGTTTAGAGTTGCCTTTTTGCAAGTCTACATCGTAAACGAATTTACCTTCGTCACTATCTCTTGATAATGACCATTCATGGATATCACCATTGAAGTTGTCTTTCGCTTTTTTGATGATTTCATCATAAGGTTTGAAGTCTTCATATTTGAATGATTTTGCTTTGTCATAATCATCTTCTTTTTCAGTTGATTTATTCATGACTTTGCCATCTTTACTGTTGATGATAACTTCTCCTTCTTCACCTTGTTTTTGTAAATCGATTTTATATGCCCATTTGCCTTGTTCTTTTTCAAATGAGATTTCTTTTAATTCACCATCATATTCTTTCTTAGCAGTTTTTACTGCATCTTCAGGTTGAGTTTTAATATCTCCTAGTTTAATAACGTTACTGTTTTTACCAGTCTCGCTTGTACCAGAAGTATCACCTTTTTGTTTTTGTTCTGTATTGGCTTTTTGTTCTGAATCATTTTTGTTTTCATCGCTTGATCCGCCTTGTCCACATGCAGCAAGTACTAAACCGGAAGCGACTAATAAAGAAAGCATTTTTTTCTGCATATCGATTCCTCCTTGTATTTATATACCCGTTACGCCATGAATTATTTAAATTATTCCCAATATTTTGTGTTATTATACATTTAAATATATTGTTTTCTCTTTATTTGAGAAATTGTTTCCAAACAAAATAGACTGTCTCGCTCTACATATCACTGTAGATGAAACAGTCTATTACTTCACTTTTTTATTCTACTGTTTTGCTTTTTTAGTAGGATCTGGTTGTTTCAGATAATCCATAAAAATCTTTTTCATTAATGTTTCATTCTTACCAACTGGTTTTTGATAGTTAGTGCCCATCACTAATATATAATCCTTATTGAAGTAGCAAGTAAATTGTTGCCCATAAAAGATACCATTCGCACGCGCACTCTGACCAAAACTGTAAAAGCCATAACGATATGCATGTGGAAACTCTTTGGTGTTCACTGCATGTAAGAGTTGATTTGTAGTATGAGCATTAAACATCTTCTGATTTTGTAATGCTAAGACAAATTTCCCCATGTCTCTAGGTGCCATATACAAATTACCTGCCCCATAATATTGATCCATGTATGCAGGAAACTCTGGTATTTTTAATTCATTATAGCCTTTAGCCATATAAGGTTTATAAGCAGTGTTATTGTAAAAGGCTGTTTGGTTCAATTCATATGGTTGCACAAAGTTTTGATTGAAATAATCTGCATATGACATCTTAGTGACCGCTTCAATCACCCGCGCTAACACAATATAATTCGCATCATTATATTGATGCTTTCTAAACATATCCGGCTGCAACCCTTGTTCCTGCAACATATGAACTGCTCCATCTATACTATGGATATTCGTTTTCGGGCGAAACATTTGTATACCGCTTTGATGCAGCATAAAATCACGCAGAATCAAAGGTTCATTGGTTTGAAACCAAGGTAGATATTTTGTCACTTCATCGTTGATGTTGAGTTTACCTTCTGTTTCTAACTTTTTAAGCATCATACCTGTCATAAACTTTTGCGCTGACCCAATCAAATACATTGAATTAGGATTCGTCTTTTTACGATTGATAAAGTCTTGATAACCATATCCTTTATCCATCACGAGTTTACCTTGGTAATATATCGCAATATCACTATTGAACTTTTGTTTTTTCAAATATTCATCAATGGCTGTATAGCGCACATTCTTTTCATTCATTACAGTTTTATAACTTCCAACTTGAACTGATGGATGATTATCTTTAGTTTTCAAAAGGTTATGATGATGTCCGTATTGTTGAAAATGTTTCCAATTTAAATAATAAGTTATCACACCGGCTATAAGTGCGACCATTAGTAATAAATATCATTATCTTTATTAGTTTTCTCTTCATTGTTGTCCTCTTCACTTGATGTCACGTCTTGAAATGATACGTTAGTTGATTTGATATCGTTTTTGTTTTGATATTAAAAAACGGTTTAAATCAAATGACTCCGCTTTTTTTAGTTGGATCTGGCTGATGTAATTGTTTCACAAAAATATCTTTCATATAGTGTTCATTAACGTATTTCGGATATTGATAGTTCGTTCCCATTACCACGATATAATCTTTGTTAAAATAGCTGGTCATTTGATGACCGAAAAACATACCATTAACACGATTACCATTATCATAACTATAAAAGCCGTAACGATAAGGTTCATTGTAAGTTGGTGTGTGTAATTCGTATAATAACCCTTCCGTATCTTTTGGAGATAAGATTTTATTTTCTTGCAAGTTTGCGATCAGCTTTGCCATATCTCTCGTTGACATAAACAAATTACCTGCACCGTAGTAATGGTCCATAAATTTTAAAGTCATCGGTTGTTTTTCAGCATTGTAACCTTGTGCCATAAACGGTTGATATTGTGTTTCATTATAGAAAGCTGTTCTATATAATTGGTTCGGATTTTTTAATTTTTCATCAAAGTATTGATCAAATGACTTGTGTGTCACTTTTTGGATAACATCAGACAATATAATGTAGTTCCCATCATTATATTGATGTTTATGATATTTACTCGGTTGAATGCCTGCACGTTGTAACTCTCTCGCAACATCTTCATTACTGTGTGCTGTATTGCTGCCAGTAAATTTCTTTAAACCGCTTCGATGCAGCATTAAATCCTTCAAATAAAGGGGTTGCTCTGTTTTAAACCACGTCAAATATTTATCCAATCGGTCATTAATATTTATTTTGCCTTCACTTTCTAATTGTTTCAATAATAAGCCTGTTGTGAACTTTTGAGAAGAACCGATCAAATACATAGAGTTCGGTGTATTTTTCTTATTCTCTTCAAAATTTTGATAGCCATACGCTTTGTCCATAATTAACTGACCCTTATGAAAAATCGTAATTGTACCGTTAAAACCTTTTCCTTTTAAATATGCATCAATTTTAGGGTCTACTGCATTATCTTTCATTACAGTATAGTAATTTGCTTTTTCTTTTGACTGTGCGTTTCCACTTATTTTCGGTAGTTGATGCTGACTATAGCTTTGATGATGTTTCCAATTTAAATAAACCGAAAATACACCAACCAACAACGTAACTACAACGACAAAGATAATGCCGTTCTTTATTCTTCTATTCATTCATTTCCTCTTTTATCGATATGTCTTTCTTGTTTGTTTAATTCATTTTTATTAATCCAAATACGTTTGTTCAAATTGTGTAACAACAGCTTCTAAATCTTCAACATTTAATGAGAAGTACACTTTAATTTTAGGTTCTGTACCTGAAGGTCTTAACGCGATAAAGCCTTCATCTAAAATGAAGCGGATTAAGTTGCTTTGTGGTAATGTTGTTTCCACTGTTTGATGATTGACTAAGTCTGTAATGGTCTTCGTTTGATAATCTTCAATTTGTTTCACTTTTAACCCAAGTAATGTATCTGGTTGTTCTTTTCTGAAACTTTCAAGTAAATCATTTATTTTTTGTCTGCCTGAAGCACCTTCAAATTTAGGTGAAATCGTTTTGTCTTTGAAGATACCTGTCAAAGCATAAACTTCATCTAAGACACCTTTAAACGTTTTACCTTGTTGGGCTAATTCATTTTTGTATTTAACCACTAATGGAATCATTTGAATCGCATCTTTGTCTCTTGAGAATGGTGCTGCTAGATAACCATGGCTTTCTTCATAACCTAATACCAATTGTTCATCAGTATCTTGTTTGTTTTGAAGAATTTCAGAAATAAATTTGAATCCTGTTAAAACTGTATTACTTTCTAAATCTAATGCTTGTGCTAAGCGATCACTGGCTGCACTACTGACGATAGATTTCACCATGTATAACGGTTGGTTTGTACCTTCTGCTTTTAATTGGTCATGACGCAGTTTTAATAAGATTAAGCCGATTTCATTGCCGTTGAAGTAACGGTGTGTGCCATCTTTGTAGCGTTCGATCATGCCGAAGCGGTCAGCATCAGGATCCGTTGCTAAAATCAATTGGGCATCTTCTTGATCAGCTAAACGTAAACTATACGTAAAGGCTTGTTCTTCTTCTGGGTTCGCATAAGCAACTGTCGGGAAGCTGCCGTCAGGTTGTGACTGTTCTTTTTCGATGACATAATTGCTGTAATTTAATTTTTCAAAGATTTCGGATAGAATCGGTAGACTTGTACCATGTAAACTTGTTAACGCAATTTTTTCAGTCTGCGTTGGAATTGAATCAACTAATTTAATTACTTCTGCTTTATAAGCTTCTGTAACATCCTCTGATAAGTATGTAATGAAGCCATTGTTTAGTCCTTCTTCAAAATTTCCGCCTTCAATGTCTAATGGATCTTCAATTTGATTAATATAACTACTTAACATCTCAGAAGGTTGAGGCAATAATTGACCGCCGTCTGCACCATAAATTTTAATTCCATTATATTCTTTAGGATTATGACTCGCTGTAATCATAACACCAGCGTCTGCTTCTAAATAACGTACCGCAAATGATAATTCAGGTGTAGAATTATAACGTTTGCCTACTACAGCTTTCACTTCATATTGTGCTAGTACTGCTGCGATTTCATGTGCGAATTCTTCTGATAAGAAACGTGTATCAAAATGAATCACGACTAATGATTCAGGTTTATGTTCGCTTAAATATTTAGCTAAACCTACCGCAACTTTACGCACTGTAAAGGCATTTAAACGGCCAGGTCCTAAACCGATTAACCCTCTGATACCTGCTGTACCAAAAGCGAGTGTATCTTCAAATCCTTCATTTTTAATATTTTCAGTTTGATCTTTATAAAACGCTGAAACTAAACTTTCATCTATCTTGTTTTCCCAATTCAATTTCATACTTACTTATGCTCCTCTCTATGATTTAAATCTACTATAAGTCAATAGTCCTCAATAATAGATAATATTACTTCACTTCAATAGTTTTATTATAACTTATGTTTTTCAGATTGACATACATCTCTGGACTAAATATTCTCACTGACCCAAGACTGAAGTTCTGTTAAATCATAATGGTTTTTTATATCTTTTGATACATTTTCAAGTGTAATACTAGTTAAAGTATTTATTAAAGTTTCCTCAATAATTGTTAATGATTCAGTTACCGCACATTTTTGTGCTTTTTCACCTTCATTTTCACCTAAAAAATTACGTAACAAGTGTTGGCTCGCGAATATTTTCCCTCTGCCTTCTACTGCCATGAACACATCATAAAATGTAATTTCTTCTAAAGGTTTTTCTAATGAAAATCCACCATTTTTACCTGGCGTTGAAATAATAAGTCCTTCATTTACGAGTAACTTAATAATTTTCTTTAAATATGAATGTGAAGTATTTAATCGTTCGCTTAAAGCAAGTGAATTGATACTTTTTCCGTCAGGTAATTCATTTAATATAAGTAAAACATAGATAGATTGTTCCCATCCTGATGATAATTTCATATTGACACACCATCCTTAAAGTTTTAATTTATACATTAGAGATAAACAATATCCCTAATAGAGATTTATACTTACAATTATTGTATAATTTTTTCTAATTTTTTTAAATGAAAGTGAGGAGATATACCATGGAAAAGCTAAGTTCTAAACATACGTTTCTTTTCAGTATAATTTTCACAACAATTTTTATGGGTTCTTCGTTTCCTACAGGAAAATATTTAATATCCGTTGATGGTACACCTCCATTTTATATTGGCGGATGGCGTTTTTTAATCGCAGGTCTACTTATGTTATTAATCACCCTTGTTTTACGTGGTTGGCGCCCGCTCGTGCCCGCTTCTAATCAAAACATTACTAAAGGAACAATCCTTGTCATTGTTATTGGCTTACTGCAAACAGCTGGTACAATGGGCTTTTTAAATTTATCAATGGCTAAAGGATTGTCATCTTCAATGTCATCTATCATTTTATTTACAAACCCTTTATGGTTAGCTTTTTTAGCCCATTTTCTATTAAATGATAAATTGACAAAATTAAAAGTATTAGCGTTATTTCTAGGTATTACAGGTGTAGTAATCTGTTTAGGATTAGATAAATCAACTTTAGGTATCGGTGCATTTTATGCACTCTTAGGATCTTTATGTTGGGCTGTCAATACAGTAGTCACTAAAATGGTTGCTTTCGATAAAGGGCCATGGGTCCTC
Source organism: Staphylococcus sp. HMSC056G08 (assembly GCF_001812305.1). Taxonomy (NCBI): domain Bacteria; kingdom Bacillati; phylum Bacillota; class Bacilli; order Caryophanales; family Staphylococcaceae; genus Staphylococcus; species Staphylococcus sp. HMSC056G08. Next base: position 124,688 of record NZ_KV808450.1, on the reverse strand, counting down.
ACAGGTTGGCAACTATTTATCGGCGGGTTTATCATGTTGATTATTTCTGCTGTTTCCAATGAACATTATCATATTTTCGACTTAAGCTTTTTTGGCTGGTTTAATTTAATATGGCTTATTATCCCAGCATCTATCGGATCGTTCGGCTTGTGGTTTTTAAGTCTTCGTATCGGTGGAGCTACAGTCGCAAGCAGCTTCTTATTTTTAGTCCCAGTTTCTTCAACAATTTTCTCTATTATTTGGTTACATGAGAAATTTACTTTCAGCTTAGTAATCGGCGGTTTATTTGTAGTGATTGCTTTAATAATCGTTAATCATCATTCAGCACAGTCAAACGAGTGATGTAATTTATTAGAAGTTTTTCTGATTTATCTTTAGTAATCTGCTGTTTTGTGAAATAATAAGTGGGATACAAAGTTTGTAATTTAGCCATATTAGTATTAAAATATATGGTTATAATGAGCAAAATTATCGGCAATCCATGAGCGGTGCATTAGCTGCCTATTTATAGGATTGCTACATCTTAAAATTGAAACCGGGAGCAAAACTAATGAATAAAATTTTCAAGTATTTTTTAATACTTCTTTCACTCGTCCTGGTCATTATTCCTATTATTTTCGCAGTGATGTTATATAAAACTTCTAGAAGCGCAATCGATTCATCGTTCAGCGATAATTCCAATAGAGTATCGAATTTACGTGATGGTAAAGTCAATCCTGCAAAGGAGCCGATTTCTATACTTTTTTTAGGAATAGATGATAACAAAGGCAGACGAGAAGGCGGTCAAGCCACTGAGAAGTCACGCACAGACGCAATGATTCTTTCAACATTCAATCCTGATAAGAAACAGGTCAGAATGTTAAGTATTCCACGAGACACTATCAGTTATATTCCTAAAGTCGGTTACTTTGATAAAATCACACATGCGCATGCATTTGGTGGACCGAATGCTTCAATGGATGCAGTAGAAGCTACATTAAATGTACCAGTCGATTACTATGTACGTATTGATATGGACGCTTTCGTACAAGCTGTTGATGAACTTGGCGGTATTTATTATGATGTGCCATACAATTTAAATGAGCCGAATACAGGCGATGATGGTCGTATTAAAGTCAAAAAAGGCTATCATAAATTAAATGGCGATCAAGCATTAGCTGTAGCTAGAACAAGATATCATGATTCCGATTTAAAACGAGGACAACGTCAAATGGATTTAATTAAAATCCTCGCAACAAAAGCGCAAAAATTAGATAAAGTAAACAAACTTGATAACTTAATTAAAATTGTAGGTAAAAACTCAAAACATAACCTTTCAAACAAAGATATCCAAAAATTACTTACGACTTACCTTCCAGCTGATTTAGATATTAAAACAGCCCAAATCGAAGGAGATAACGAATTACTTAATGGTATCTATTATTACAATCCAGATATCAAAAGCATCAAGAAATATGCGAACTTACTACGTTCGGATTTAGGTCTATCTAAAATCAAAGATAAAGATGAATTCTTAAACGAACGCGTTATCAAACAATATGGTGAATTACTACCATTAACACCAATTGATGACAGTTTACTAAGAGACAATCAAAAAGATACGACTGAAGATGAAGAATCTGATGACCAATCTCAAGATGAACAATCAAATAATAATCAACAATACGATAATTCGGGTAATGAACAGTGGAATAACCAACAAAATCCAAATAACGGCTTTAATCAAAATCAGAACCCAGGTAATCAACAAAATCCGAATATGAATAATAACCCAGCGCAGCAACAAGCGCCTTCTGGTCAAGACTTTTATTAGAAAGAGGAGCGATAACGTATGCCACGTAAAACCTATGAGAAATTAAATAATATCAATGGAATGTTCGGTATTTTAGAGCAACAAATCATCCACAGTAAAGATATGGCACATTTCAGAAATGAATTCTTCTATGTGAACCATGCGCATAGAGAGAATTATGAAGCGTTACTGCTTTACTATAAAGATAGTGTTGAAAATCCATTTATTGATGGTGCTTGTTATATCGTTGCCCTGCCTGAAATCTTTGATCGTGTAGACGTATTCGAATCTGAACTACCCTTCTCTTGGGTTTATGATCAAAATGGAATTACTGAAACCATGAAAAGCATCAGTGTTCCAATTCAATATTTAATTGCGGCAGCTCTTGAAGTGACTGACGTTAATATCTTTAAACCATCAGGTTTCACAATGGGTATGAATAACTGGAATATTGCGCAAATGCGTATATTCTGGCAATATACAGCCATTGTGCGTAAATATGCCCAATAATTAATTAATCGTTACAGCGCATGAATGCATGCATCTGTAACGATTTTTTTGTACGCTTATATCGTATCTAAAAAATAAATATGAGGATGATGAATATGTTTAAAATCGCAAAAAGCAAAAAGGAAATGCAAGATGTGTTTGATGTAAGAATCGAAGTCTTTGTGCATGAACAAAATGTACCTTTAGAAAATGAATTGGATGAATCCGAAGATGTCTCTAAACATATTATCGGATATGATGATAACCAACGCCCTATTGCGACTGCACGTTACAGAGATTACAATGGTGTTGCAAAAATGGAACGTGTTGCAGTTTTGAAAGATTACAGAAAACAAGGGATTGGTCGCGATTTAATGAAATATATTGAAACAATTGCGAAAGACGATGGATTTTCAAAAGCAGTTTTAAATGGTCAAATTCAAGCACAAGCTTTTTATGAATCACTGGGTTATAAAGCCGAGGGCGACGTATTTCTAGAGGAAAATATTGAACATATAACAATGTCGAAAGCGTTATAATTTCTATGAAATTTACAATTTTTATAGATTAAAAGCCATATTAATGTAACATTTAGTAACTATTTACTTTATAAACAATTGAGCACTCACATTAAGGTTTGATTACAAATCGATTAAAAACCTCTCTATCCTACTTTAGTCGTATTATAATATATGAAAATGATATATTACATAGTTTTGACATAGTGTCATATTCATTCAGTCTGCTAGTAGCTTTGTGTGTAGAAATGATATGACCTGGATAAATGTTAATAATGCGTTTCAACAACTACCAATGTGTTAATAACATCATCAAGTCATCTATTTTCTAACGTCACCCACAGATTTGAACTTCACTGACGTTAAGAATCAAACATCTAGGAAATTCAGAATTACCAATCCAGACGTTTATCTACAGACTGTAATATATTCAAAATAATATATTGTTAAAAGGAGTATCATTTTATGTCTAAAAAGTTTCATTACAAAACCCCAGCAATCATTGCATTAATAATCGCAGGATCTGCTATTACAACGCACCAAGCATATGCGCAAAGTAATTCAGAAACTTCAGAACCTACAAATACTACAAGCAATGTAAACCAGAATCAACAGCCGACAGGTAATCAAACGGCTCAAAATCAACAAGCAACTCAGGATACAGCTAAAACTATTGCTGGTACACAACAATACAAAGACCCTACACAAGTACAGCCAAAAGAAAATGATGAGAATTTGAGTTACGATTCTAAACTTGATCAATTAAATAATCAAGCAGAACCAAGTAATGAAGCAAATGCACAACCAACTGCAGATGCTCAAAACAATACAACTGATCAACCTGCTAATGTTACACAACAAGATACAGAACAAACAAATGCACAGGTTCAAAATGTGCAGGTAACAGAACAACAAAAATTAGCTGAACAACAAGCTCAAGCTGCTCAACAACAAGAACAAGCAAATAAACAACAAACTCAAGAAGCACAACAAGCTGTTCAAAAACAAGTTGTATCTGAACAAAACAAAGCTTCTCAACCTGAAGCACAAACATCAGTAAATCAAACAACACCTCAAAAAGTTGAGCAACCTAAAGCAACAACATATGCAGCACGTTCAACTGAACCTGTAACGACTTTCCGTTCAGTACAACAACCTACGCAAACAGCAACGCGTTCAGCACAAACTACACAAACTGCAACACGTTCTGCGCAACCTGCACAAACAACTTATAGTGCACCTAAACCATCACTACCAAAATATAAACCAACAGTGAAATCATCAATCAATGATTACATTCGTCAACAAAATTACAAAGTACCAACGTATGAGCAAGATTATTCTTCATACATTCCTAAATATAATTATCGTTATGGTAAACCTGAAGGTATCGTAATCCATGATACAGCGAATGAAAATTCAACATTGAATAACGAAGTTGCTTATATGAAAAACAACTGGCAAAATGCCTTTGTTCATGGTTTCGTAGATGGTAATCGTATCGTTGAAACAGCGAACACAGACTACCTTGCATGGGGTGCTGGTCCAGTAGCCAACGAACGTTACATTCACATGGAACTTGTGCATACACATGATAAAGATTCGTTTGCGCGTCAAATGAACAATATCGCTGACTATGCAGCAACAAACTTACAATATTATGGTTTAAAACCAGATAGTGCTGAATATGATGGTCGTGGTACAGTATGGACTCACCGTGCAGTTTCAAACTTCTTAGGTGGTACAGACCATGTCGATCCACATGGTTACTTACAATCACGCGGCTATAACTATGATGCGCTTTATGATTTAATCAATGAAAAATATTTAATCAAAGAAGGCGTTGTCGCACCTTGGGGTACTGCATCAAATACAACAACACAACCGACTCAACCTACTCAGCCAACAACTAAACCGACAACAAAACCTAGCACAAATACATCTCAATTAAAATTAATTCCAGTAGATTCACTAGGTCGTCTCAACAACACTAACAACGGTTTATATAAAACAGTTTATGATAAAGCTGGTGTTCAAAACTCAAACTTAAATAACCAAACATACCGCTTAACTAAAAAAGCGTTATTAGGTGACAAATCATTCTACTTAATCAGTGATTATAATAAAGGTACAAATTATGGTTGGGTACAAACTGGCGACATCACATACAAAGTCGGCCATCCTGTTACAACTAATACTAAAACTTATGGTGTTCAATCAGGCACTAAATTATACAGCACACCTTGGGGTACTGATAAACAAGCTGTCGCAACTGTTTCAGGTACAGGTGCACAAGCATTTAAAGCTTCTAAACAAACAGAAGTCAGCCCTACTCAATTTGTATACGGTACTGTAAACGGTAAATCTGGTTGGGTAGATATCGCTAAATTATCTAACTACACTGCACCTAAAACAACAGTCAACAAACCAACAACACAAGTAAAAGGTGTAAGTACTACAACACCTTCTAAAACAACAACGACTAAAAAAGCTGTGAAACCAGCGACAAAACCTGTCGCAAAAACTACAACTAAAACAGCAGTTAAACCTACTGCTAAACCTGTTGCGAAAACAACGACTAAAACAGCAGTTAAACCTGCAGCTACAACAACTAAAAAAGTTGTTAAACCAGCAACTAAACCAACTACTGCAGTTAAAACTACTAAAACAGCGGTTAAACCTGCAGCGAAGAAAGGTGTTAATACAGTAAAATCTGTTGCGAAAACAACTGCTCAAAAAGTTCAACCTACTGCAAAAGCAGCTACAACAACAAAAGCTGCAACACAAACAACTAAAGCACCATTAAACAAAACAATTACAGTAAACAAATTAGGTCAATATGTATCTGATAACTACGGTTTACGTGCAAGTGTTTATGATAAAAAAGGTGCGAAAGCTGCGAAATTCTTAGGTTACACTTACAACATCACTAGAGAACGTAACCAAGACGGTACATTATACTACCTATTACAAAATATCGGTTTAACTACGCCACTTGGTTGGGTTAACGCAAAAGATGTAAGAGTTGCGGATAAAGGTCTTGTAACACCTACATCTCAACAATACAGCGTTAATACAAAATCAAATGGTCTGTACACAACACCTTGGGGTACAGCAAAACAATTAATTGATCCATTAACAAAACAAAATGGTACATTCAAAGCAATTAAACGTACTTTAGTCAACAAAACACCCTATGTATACGGTACTGTAAATGGTAAAACTGGTTGGGTCGCTGAAAAAACATTAACACCTAAAACAACAGCTAAAGCTGCGACAACTTCAGCACAAAAACAACAACCAGCTGTGAAATACAACCACGACTATATCGTGACAAGCAATAAAGGTTATTACTACAAAACGCCAAATGGCCAAGTATTAGGTTCATTAAAAGACCAATTCGGTAACATCATTACAGTTTTCGAAAGACAAGTAGTTAATGGTGTGACTTGGTATCATGGTGTCTTAGCTAACGGACAAACAGCTTGGGTTAAAGCTGCAGATGTTCGTAATACATTGACACGTACAAATGTTTCTGACTACTCATTTGATCAAGCAGTCGCAAAACAAATGAACTTACCTTGGTCACCTAAAGTTCAACACGTGCCTGGTCAATGGGATGATGCATCAGAAGATGAAGTAAGAACTGCGATGGACCCTAGAACTATCACAGAAGATGCGACACAAAAATATCAATTCTTACGTTTAGACAAAGCACAAGCCCTTTCAGCAAGCAGTGTAAATAAATTACTTGAAGGTAAAGGGATTTTAGAAGGACAAGGTGCAGCTTTCACACAAGCAGCTAAAACATATGACATTAACGAAATCTATTTAATCTCACATGCCTTACTTGAAACTGGTAACGGTACATCTGCTTTAGCTAATGGCGGTTATGTCAACAACGCCAACAAAGTTGTGACAAACGAACCTAGAAAATACTACAATATGTTCGGTATCGGTGCGATTGACACAGATGCAGTACGTGGCGGCTTCAAAACAGCAGCACACTACGGTTGGGATACTGTAGAAAAAGCGATTATCGGTGGAGCTAAGTTCATCACAAGCGACTACTTAGATAGAGGTCAAAACACACTTTACCGCATGCGTTGGAATCCAAGCGAACCAGCTACGCATCAATATGCGACTGACATCAACTGGGCAAGCCACAATGCGACAAGAATGAAACAAATGTATGATAAAATCGGTGAAACTGGTAAATACTTCGATACAGATATTTATCGCGTTTAATCCAAATTATCATTTTGATATTTGAAAAGGACCTGCAGCGTAATAATAAAATGCTGCAGGTCCTTATTCATTAAAATACGGTATACAAGTTCTGTATACCGCATTCTTTTTAAATGTAAAAGGTTTTTTTATTTAATTTTGCTAGTAAGTTATATAGTGTTTCCACATCTTCAGCGGATAACTCTTCACAGTGTTTTTGTAACCATTCTCGGCGAGCGTCATTAATTTGATTGATTAATTCTTCGGATTTCGGCGTGACACTTAATACTTTACAACGTAAATCATGGTTCGATTGAATACTGATCACATAACCTAAATTGACGAGTTTTTTAATCCATCTTGAAACAATAGATTGTTCCTTTCCGATTTTCATTGTTAAATCATATTGTGATAAACTATGATGCTCATTCAAAATTCGTAAAAGTTCAATTTGTTCAGTTGTTAAATTAGCGCGTTGCCCAAAACGTTTATTTACGATAATCAAATCATTGTGTGTCATTGTTATTTGTTGTTCAAGTTGTTTAAACATAGATGTTATACCCCGCTAGTTTTAATATACATATTATAAGTTTTTTGCGGAAAATACACAACATTAACTTGCAAAAGTTGTTTATCTTGCATTTAAGTTGGTATGTATAATACGTTAAGATTATCTAAAATCTCAAAAGGAGTTTACATATGCATAAATCACTATCCCATAGAGATTATTATTTTGATAATGCCCGTGCCTTTTTAATTTATTTAGTGGTATTCGGACATTTATTAAACCCTTATGTACAAGGACATAAGCACATGGGTGCACTGTATTTATTAATATACAGTTTCCATATGCCCTCTTTCCTATTTATAAGTGGTTACTTTGCGAAAAATATCGGTAAGCCGGATCATTTAGAAAAAGTTGCGAAAAAACTATTAGTACCTTATTTTGTGTTCTTTAGTTTCTTCTCAATCTATTATTATCTGACAGGTAAAAGCAGTCACTTGCACTTGGATCCATTTGATCCTGTCTTTGCGTTATGGTTCTTAATTACGCTCTTTATCTTTCATGTTGTCTTAGTGATTGTAAAGAACTATAAAGCTTATTACGTATTACCGATTGCTGTAATAGTGTCTTTATTGGCAGGATTCTCTTCTGATATCGACGGCTATATGAGTTATTCAAGAACGATTGTGTTCTTCCCTATTTTCTATCTAGGGTTCTTAATGAATAAACATCAAGCGATGTTACTGAGAAATAAGAAGTTAATTCCAATTTCATTATTGATTTTAGTTGGATTCTATATCGTATATATGATTCATCCGATTAATTCTGATTGGTTGCTCGGCAGCTCACCATATAGTTCTTTAGATGGTCCTGACGTCTATAGTCCATTGAAACGTCTATTGCTCTATATCATTATTTGTGCCACGATGTTCTCATTCTTGAACCTAATCCCTTCAGGATTACATTGGTTTACGTATATTGGCCAACGTACTATGTACATTTATCTGTTACACGGTATTGCGATTGGATTGATTCGAGGCTTTAAACTTTATCCTTTCCAGGACCCAGTTACGTTGTGGACTTACCTATACTTGATTGGTTTAACAGCACTCATTGTCTATCTGTTATCCACAAACTTTGTAGCAAAATGGACCAATCCAGTCATCAACCTCAAGTCACCATCAAAATTTAAATCTAAATTATAAAGCATTGTGAGGCAAATCAACATTGCCTCACTTTTCTTTTGACAATTATCGACTTAAAATTAAAGCAATTCAGACTTTTTGACGGTTTTCAGTGTTACAATATGATAAGATAGCATTTACTTACATAGTGCAGTAATCAATTGAGGTGTTAACAGAGTGAAATTATCTTTAAATACAAATTCTAAATTTTTACGTGCGCCAAGCATCAGACAATTTTCAAGCCGAATTAAAAATATACCGGATTGTATCAACTTAACAATCGGTCAACCTGACTTCCCTATGCCTGATGTGGTTAAAGACGCGTATATTAAAGCGATTGAAAATGATGAAACGAGTTATTCTCATAATAAAGGCTTAATGGAAACAAGAAGTGCCATCCGTCAATACTTCAACCTTCGTTATAATGTGGATTACACAGAAGAAGAAATTATTGTGACGAATGGTGCAAGTGAAGCTATTGATACAGCTTTACGGAGCATCTTAGAACCTGGAGATGAAATCATTATTCCTGGTCCTATTTATGCAGGCTATATTCCATTGATTGAAACATTAGGCGGTCATCCTGTTTATGTAGATACTACACAAACAGACTTTAAAATTACGCCTGAAGCAATTCGTTCACATGTAAACGATAAAACAAAAGCGATTCTTTTAAACTACCCTACCAATCCAACAGGAGTTATTTTAAATAGAACAGAAGCTGAAGCGATTGCTGAAGAGTTACAACAACACGAAATTTTTGTGTTAAGTGACGAAATTTATGCTGAAAATACCTTTAAAGGTAAACACACATCCCTTGCGGAATTTGAAGGTTTACGTGGTCAATTATTATTAATCAGCGGTTTAAGTAAATCTCATTCAGCTACAGGTATCCGTATTGGCTTTTTACTAGGCCCTGAGTACTTAATAAAGAAATTGACATTCATGCATGCCTATAATACGATTTGTGCCAATGTACCCGCTCAAATCGCTTGTATCGCTGCGTTAACAGATGGCATCGATGCGCCAAAAGCGATGAATAAAGCATACAAAGAACGTTTAGCTTATTTAAAACAACGTTTACTTGATATGGGCTTTAAAATTGATGCCGAACCTGAAGGTGCATTCTATATTTTCCCGAGCCTTGCACCATTCGGTATTGAAGATGACTTTAATTTCTGTGTCGATGCCTTAGAAAAAGGTCATATTGCGATGGTACCTGGTTCTGCTTTTACAGATGCAGGTAAAGGTCATATTCGTATTTCATATGCTTATGACTTAGATACCATCAAAGAAGGTATGGATCGTCTTGAAAATTATTTAAATCAGTATGTAAAATAAATCATCATTAAGAAAGTGAGATAGACTAGTTCGCTAGTTCTACCTCACTTTCTTTTTTATTCTTTTTAATGTGCGGGTTATCTTAATATTATCCCTAAAAAAATTATCCTCTCTTATGAGCATAACATTCCCTCTTTATTCTCAGTATTTCTTGTTGACTTGACTAAACTTCTGGTTGACTTAGATTCTTTTGTGCGAAACCACGCATCATGTTATAGTAATCTTCTTTTTCATCAGAATCTAAATTCAATTGATTAATTACTTGTGTTGAAATGTTTTTGAATTGTGCTTTTAATTCTTTTCCCTCTTCAGTTAAACTTAACATCACTTTTCGTTCATCTTCAGGTAGTCTTTTTCTAATGACCAAGTTCTTCTTTTCTAAGCGCTTTACAATTGGACTGATTGTCCCTGAATCTAAAAACAATTTATTGCAAAGTGTTTTCACAAACACTTCTTCATCATCTTCAATATAAGATAAGACCATATAATTGGGGAAGCTGATATTGTATTGTTTCAGAAACTTGTTAAAACGGTTGATCACTTCTTTTGTTGTGATATAAAAAAGAAAACATAAGTCGTGATCTAAATTCTTCTTTGTGCTATTACTCATATAATTTCACCTCTACCTTAAAATATATTCAACATCATAATGAATGTCAATTAAATAGTTTTATTTATTAAGTAAATTTGTGCTTGCTTTATATAATTTGTTTAACTCACTCCGCAAAATAAAACACATAATAATACACATAAAATAAAGAGTTATGCCTGCTTTTAAAATATATTAATCCTAACGTGCACTTTATAATTTTAATCGCTGGACGTGCATTTTTTATTTACCTAATAAGTAAAAAAACGACATAAAAAGCCTCCCGCTTCACACCCAAAGGTATGAACACGAGAGACTTAATAAGAACCTCATCTAAATGATTAATCTATTATGGGAATTTAGGGAATTGATCAAAGTCAGGTTGACGTTTTTCTTTAAATGCGTCACGACCTTCTTTCGCTTCATCAGTTGTGTAATAAAGTAAAGTTGCATCCCCAGCCATTTGTTGAAGACCTGCTAAACCGTCAGTATCAGCATTCATTGCTGCTTTTAAGAAACGTAAAGCAGTTGGTGAATGTTGCATGATTTCTTGACACCATTGTACTGTTTCATCTTCAATTTGGTCTAATGGTACAACTGTGTTGACTAAGCCCATATCTAAAGCTTGTTGTGCGTCGTATTGACGGCATAAGTACCAGATTTCACGCGCTTTCTTGTGACCTACGATACGAGCTAAATAACCTGAACCGTAACCTGCGTCGAATGAACCGACTTTAGGCCCAGTTTGACCGAATCTTGCATTGTCTGCAGCGATTGTTAAGTCACATACGACTTGTAATACGTTGCCGCCGCCGATTGCATATCCACGCACCATTGCGATGACTGGTTTAGGAATAACACGGATTAAACGTTGTAAATCTAATACGTTTAAACGAGGAATTTGGTCGTCGCCTACATATCCGCCGTGACCGCGAACTTTTTGGTCGCCGCCTGAACAGAATGCCATGTCGCCTTCACCTGTTAAGATGATTACAGAAATACGTTGATCATCACGTGCACGTGAGAATGCGTCAATCATCTCTTGAACCGTTTTTGGTGTGAATGCATTACGCACTTCTGGACGGTTGATTGTAATTTTAGCAATACCATCGAAAAACTCATATTTTATCTCTTCATATTCTTTAATTGTTTCCCATTGTCTAGTCATTTTGCTCCTCCTTATTTAAAAAACCTAATATTAGTATATCAAATTGTGTTGGTTCTTCCACGTGAACCGTATGGCCAGCACCTTCCACAACATGAACTTCACTGTTTGGAAGTTGCTGATGCATCTTATGCGCAAGTTCCACAAACTTTTCGTCATACTCGCCGACAATCAGAGAGACTGGCAGCTGAAGTTGCGCAAGTTCTGGCCATAAATTCGGCATATGACCTGTGCCATAGTCACGCAGTGCTTTCGCCAAACCTTTTGGATCTTGTGCTAAGCGCATTGCACGATGTTTCTGGCGTTGTTCTTTTGTCATCATCTCTGCTTGGCTCGCAAACAATGGTAATTTCTCCCAATCATTCACAAACACTTCAATGTCCGCAATTTCTAATACTTTAGCTCTTGCTTCATCAACTTGCTGACGTTCTTTTTGCGCTGTTTCATCTGCAATGCCTGGTGAAGCACTTTCTAAAACCAAACCTGCTAGGTCTAATTGACCATGCAACGCATAATACAATGCTGCACGGCCACCCATAGAGTAGCCATGTAAATAGATATCATAAGCTTTAAATTGTACGAGTACATTATCTAACGCATCGCAAATAAAATCGAAATCCCATTGCTTAGTTCTGTCGCTGTTATCTTGACCATGTCCAGGCAGTTCTATCGTTACGACAGCTGCTGCTTCAGTCAGTTTGTCAATGTGTGAACTAAATGATGTCGCATCACTGATAAATCCATGCAACAAAACAAGCAAGTTATGATTTTCTGTTTTTTGACTGTCATAAAAATTATAATTCAACATTCGCAATATCACTCAATTTCTGATATAGGATTTGGTGTTGTTGACGATTGTCTTCACGGTCTGTACGAATTTCATAAATGTATGATTCTAATTGTGATAATGGCGTGAATTTAAAGTCTTCGACAGAATCCATTAAGGCATAGTTGAAATCATACAACATGGCCGCATGTTTGAACTCAAGATGCGTCGGTGTACCGAATAAACGTTCAAAGTATTTCGCTGCTGATTCTTTTTGTGGCAGATAAGAGAATATACCGCCGCCATCATTATTCAACAACACAATATTTAAATGAATATCATTCAATTTAGCCATCAACAAACCGTTCATGTCATGATAGAAAGCTAAATCACCGATTAACAATGTCACTTTCTTATGCACTGCCATACCGATTGCAGTAGAAACGACACCATCGATACCATTAGCACCGCGGTTGGCATAGATTTCCGCTTCACTATTTACAAATAGATTATCCACATCTCTAATTGGCATAGAATTGCTGACAAATAAAGCATCTTCTTTAGTAAGTTTATCTAATAAGATACCGACATTCGCCGCTTCGTCTGTCGCATGATCGATATAATTTTTCACTTCGATTTTTGCACGACTATCCATATCTTGCCATTGGGATAACCAACGTTTACGGTAAGCTGTCGGAATATCGCCAAGTGCACGGAAGAAGTCGTTCGGTGTCATTTCAAATGTAATATCTGCCGGTGTAGGGAAAGCATCTGGCTGCGCACTGTTTTGTACCGCAATTTGATAAGCATCTGTAGCTTTCAACCATTGATTTAATTTCTTAGATAATACTGGTTTGCCGACACGAATCACAAAATCAATATCTTTCGGATCTAAACCTGCACGAAATAGTAAGTCATACGTTGAAATAATATTCGGATGACCTGATTGACGCAGACCTGAAAGCGGACCTGCTAAAATCGGCAAGTCATGGACCGTCGCAAATGGTAACAACTCTCTCACATCTTGATGTTGCATATCGCCGACAATAACGAAACCACGTTTTTTCTTCAAGATTGGCTTAATAGCTTCAACCGTAGCTGTCTTTTGATATTTAGGTATGACTTTTTCGTTAGTCGTTAACCACTCTGTCATCTCGAAATCTGGTGTCAACGGTTCTCTAAACGGCAAGTTAAAATGTACAGGTCCACGTTTGGGGCCTTCAAAATATTGACTTGCAATCTGCATTTGGAAACGAATAACATCTTCAGTTGAACCTGTAGTGTCATCAGCTAATGGCATATCAAACTGATGACGTACAAAGTTTTGGAACATGTTGACCTGGTTCAACGTTTGCGGCGCACCAATGCCACGTAATTCGTGTGGGCGATCGCTTGTTAATACCACTAACGGCAAGTTGCTGATATCACTTTCAGCCACTGCTGACGTATAGTTGGTTGCTGCTGTTCCTGACGTACATAAAATAGCAACAGGTCGATTGCTGCCCTTAATCAATCCGAGCGCAAAGAATGAAGCACTGCGCTCATCTGGATGAATCCATGTCTTAATACCTGGGTGTGCTTCAAACGCTAAAGCAAGCGGTGTTGAACGAGACCCTGGACTAATGACAACTTCTCTGATGCCGTATGCATAGATTTCTGAAGCTAACGTAAACACTTGTTTGGTTAATAAAGTTTGATGATTATCCATGATTTTCGACTCCTAAAGCATTCATCATCGGAGTAAATTTTAGTGTAGTTTCTTCTAATTCACTCTGTGGATCAGACTGCTTAATAATACCGCAACCTGCAAATAAAGTTGCTTGTTTCTTTTTAATCAGCATAGAACGGATTGCGACGATAAATTCACAATTATCTTCCATATCAATATACCCTACTGGCGCACCATACAGACCTCTTGTTCCGAACTCTTTTTGTTCGATAAAGTCCATGGCTTTTTCTTTAGGATAACCGCCTAACGCAGGTGTTGGATGCAGACGGTCTAGTAAGCCAATATAGGTATTATTTTCTAACGCCCCTGAAATCTCTGTGTATAAATGATACAAATGATCATTTTTTAGGATTTTAGGATGCTTATTATAATCTACATCTGTAACGTATGGCTCAATATCATCTAGAATACTTTGCACCACAAAATGATGCTCTTGCAAGTTTTTCTCATCTTTCAAGAAAGCATCTACGTGTTTTTGATCTTCTGTTTCATCAGATGTACGTTTAATTGTCCCTGCAACTGCTTTCGTCGATAACACTTGGTTTTCGACTTCCATCAGTTGTTCTGGCGTTTGTGAAAAGAACACAGACCCTTCCGATTGCATTACGAATATATAGCTGTTGGATTCGTTGTGCATCGCATTTTCTAACACATATGCGATATCAATTGGTCGATCAAAGCGAATCATACGTCTGCGTGCTAAAACGATTTTTTCTTCATCATTCATAGAATCTATGGCTTCTTGTACAAGTTCTAACCATTCTTCTTTATAGATATCTTCACTGCGAACTACATCCCCAATAGGTTGTGTCGGTTCTACTTTCGTTTCTGCAACTTGTTGTACAAGTTCATGTAGGTCTTCTATATTAAACTCTTCTCTTAATACTGTATAAGTGACGAATGTTTCTGAAGCTGTCATCGTAATTAATACTTTCGGCAACACGAAATGGTTCAAGCCGAATTGACGCCACTCGTCATCTGATTTATGACTTGAAAATTGGAAACCTCCACACACTTTTAAGTGATGTTTATTTGAATCTGGATGGATAAGTGCGATATCATTTTTATAATTTTCCCATTCACGGAAAATGGTTTGTTTATTTTCATAGTCATTTTTAAATTTTAAAAGCGCGTTATATCCGAAAAAGGCCGTTTCTCCTGTATTCTCCCTGAAGTAGAAGCGGTCATCTGCTTTATCTTCTGTCATTTGGAAAAGCATGATTGGGTTCGTCGGCTGGTCGATTTTAACCTCCACTGAAACCCATTTTTCACGGCTTTCATATATTGCGTCGAGAATTTGATCATCCTTGACACTTACAGTCATCTATCTCACTTCTTTCATCATTCTACTTAATCACATTATCTCATTGTATCATTTTTTATCTTTATCTGTACTTTGATTTGCACATTTATTATTTACTATTTTTACATGATTTGACCTTTCTCTTTCTATTGCTTAAAATAAATTTATTAATCAGAATGCAGATAATTTATAATAGAATCTTTGTGTCTTAAAATCCGCAATCTGAAATTTGGTATTTTTAAGTGTTAAGAAGGAGAAACCATGTCAAAACAATATCAGGAATTTTCAACTGTTCGAAAATATTGGCTGTTGATGCGTCCTCACACTTTGACTGCAGCTGTTGTACCTGTATTAGTCGGTACAGCGACAGCAAAGTTATTCTTATTAGGTAGTGAAGACCATCTTAAGTTCAGTTTATTTTTAGCGATGTTACTTGCTTGTCTTTTAATTCAAGCAGCCACAAATATGTTCAACGAGTATTATGATTTCAAGAAAGGTCTTGATGATCATACATCAGTGGGCATCGGCGGCGCGATTGTACGTAACGGCATGAGCCCGAAACTCGTGATGAACTTAGCCATCGCCTTTTATGTGATTGCTGCGCTAATCGGTTTATTTATCGCTTCACAATCTTCTTATTGGTTAATCCCAATCGGAATCTTGTGTATGGCAGTCGGTTATCTGTATACAGGCGGTCCCTTCCCAATTTCTTGGACACCTTTTGGAGAGTTGTTCTCCGGCGTCTTTATGGGATTGATTATTATTTTAATCGCGTTCTTTATTCAAACAGATAACTTACAAGGTTATGCTGTATGGATCAGTGTACCGATTATTATCACAATTGGCTTAATTAATATGGCCAATAACATACGAGACCGTGTCAAAGACAAAGCAAGCGGACGCAAAACATTACCGATTTTATTAGGTAAAGCCAATTCTATCCGCTTCATGGCCCTCATGTACATCATCGCTTATGCGTGGGTCATTTATACTGTTTTCTTTGTACCTGGCGGTTCAATCTTTTACTTACTCGTACTGTTATCATTCCCGTTCCCTATCAAAGCCATTCGTCGTTTCAAAAAGAACGATACACCTGCTGAAATGATGCCAGCTATGGCAGCAACAGGTAAAACAAACACAGTATTTGGTTTACTGTATGCATTAGGGATCTATATCAGTGCGTTATTAGGCGGTATTTGATGTTGATAAAGAGATTGGAACTTTTCGTTCCAGTCTCTTTTTTTATCCTTCTTGAGGTTCAATGACCATGTGATAATAATCATGGCCATATAAATCAATCACACCTTCACTATGAAACCCTAAACGTTCGTAAAGTCTGAACGCACCTGTGTTTACTAAATCACAGCTCAAGCTCAGCTTATATGTTTTAGAGTGATGGATGACAGATTCCATTAACTGTGTCGCAATTCCTCTTCCTCTATATTTTGGGAAAACAGCCACAGTTTCGATATATAGCTCATCTGATTTTGCTTCTCTTAAAGGTAAAGGTGTTCCTATTGCTTTCGCTTCTTTTGGTAAATCTAACTTCAACCAATTTTCTTCTAAATCCATTTCATCTTTACCAAGATACGTAATAATAACGCCAGCGACTTCCCCTTCAACATCGTAAACTTGTACATTGTCGTAATAACAACGATAAGGTATTTCTGTAATACTTTGTTCCAGCCATTGAATGACATGAGATTTATCAAATCGTTTTACAATCGGCAACTCCATATCTTGCCAGATAATATATGTTAATTCTGCAATAGCACGTTTATCAGTTGTTTTAGCAGGTCTAATCATTGTTTTCTCCTTTATGTGTTTAGTTATTATCATTCACTATATAGTTTAACAATCATTTATATTGTTTGTTCACTTATTATTTTAACATTTGTATTATTGGAAAGTTTGTATTTCATCATTCATAATAAAGGTATCACTTAAATGGAGAAAGGAGCAATCAGCATGAAAGTAAATAAAATTGTTTATATTGTACTTGCACTGTTCCTCGGCAACTTCGGAGTGCACAGATTCTACGCAGGTAAAAACGGCTCAGGCCTTTTACACTTAGCGTTCTTCTGGACAGGCATTCCACATGTGATCGCGATTATCAGCGCAATCAATACAATGCTATTCAGACCAGCAGACAAACATGGTAATATCACATTTTAGTTAAATGGAGTTGAAACTATATGAATAAAGCAACGATTCTAACGTATTTAAATGAAAATCCTGCTAAATATCTTGTCCTTTATATGGACAACGGCAATGAAATTTCAGTAGAAGCCGTTGAAGAGAATTCAAATGCAGGCGCATTACACGTTACAGAACCATCAGAATATGTAGTAGATATTTCCAAGGTTTCTTATTTCGAACTTTTAGAACGTTCAACGTATTAATTAAGATATAGCAAAAAGAACCTGTCCAAGCTTTAGATAAGCTGACAGGTTCTTT
Organism: Staphylococcus sp. HMSC056G08; assembly: GCF_001812305.1. NCBI lineage: Bacteria > Bacillati > Bacillota > Bacilli > Caryophanales > Staphylococcaceae > Staphylococcus > Staphylococcus sp. HMSC056G08. The sequence continues at coordinate 106,623 of NZ_KV808450.1, read as the reverse complement.
TTTGTCCTTTTGAATTAAGGATGAAAAATCAGTAATAACACCACTGCCACAATTTGTGCAACAGAAGTTGTAATAATTCGACGCGTATAATAATAGCTGATTGATAGAATAGCTTGTACGATGAAAATAAAAATGCATAACCAGATTTGATCGAAGTAGAAAAAGAGTGAACTTGATGCGAGTGCAGTAATCACAATCGCTGCCCAAGCCGGTAACTTAAGATTCAACAATTGTTTTTGCAGTACCGTACGCATATAAAGTTCATGACAAGGAATCACAAAGAGTAATGTCACTAAAATCTGCCATTTAAAGTAAACGCCAGAACGTGATAAATCTTTAATCAATGATGTATACGTTAAATCTTGTGACATCAAAGACATAATCAACTGTACAATGATTAATGCGATTGCGGTTAAAATACCGATACCGATAGACGTCAACAATCGTTTAGATTCTAAATCACGTTGATAAAAGACATAACTGATACCCGCAAACAACATAATGCCTGTATACAGATACCAATATTCTTGTCGTTCTCCCCACATGATAAATAAGATGATGTGGAACACTACAAAGCTTATCACAAACCATAGTAATGCTTTTGTATTAGTTTTCATTATATTTTAACCTTCTTGATCAACTATCTTATAGCGTTTATGATTAATTACCGTTTTTTCAGGTAAATCTAATGATTCAAAATTTTTCATAATAGTTAAGTCAACAATAACAGAGTTATCATTAATTTTTTCGACACGGCCTCTTAAACCGTCATAAAATTCTACAATATCTCCTACTTCTGCAATAGTCATTACAGATCCTCCTTGAATTATACTATTCTATATTGTACTAAAATTCTCTCTTCAAATAAACAAATATCCTGTAAACACGTTATAATTGTAATTGAAGTCCGACTGGTGCCTTTTTTCTGGCAAAGTGTATAGTTGGCATTTTATCCTAAATTAGGGCATAAATAAAGTATCAAGCAAAGTAAGTACAGAAGGAGAGAGAATGTATGAAGTTTGTTAGTAACAAAGGTATTACAGACCCCACATTAAATTTAGCAATGGAAGAGTATGTGTTAAAACACCTTCCTAACGATAGCGATTACTTTTTATTCTATATTAACCGCCCTTCTATCATTATTGGTAAAAACCAAAATACGATTGAAGAAGTTGATCAACACTATGTAGATGAACACAATATCGATGTTGTGCGTCGAATTTCAGGCGGCGGTGCAGTTTATCATGACTTCGGAAACTTGAACTTCAGTTTTATCACTGATGACGACGGCAACAGTTTCCATAACTTTAAGAAGTTCACAGAACCGATTGTTCAAGCCTTACAATCAATGGGCGTAGATGCTGAAATGACTGGACGTAACGATATCCAAATCGGTGCAGCTAAAATTTCAGGAAATGCAATGGTTAAAGTGAAAGAGCGTATGTTCAGCCATGGTACTTTAATGTTAGATAGTGACTTAAACGAAGTTGCGAATGCTTTACGTGTGAACCCTGCGAAGATTCAATCTAAAGGTATTAAATCAGTACGTAAACGTGTCGCAAACATCTCTGAATTCTTAGAAGAGCCGATTGACATTGAAACTTTCAAAGAAATTATCCTAAAACATATCTTTGGTGAACATGAAGTTGAAGAATACGTGTTAACTGAAGATGATTGGAAGAACATTGAAGCATTAAGTAATGAAAAATATCGTTCATGGAATTGGAACTATGGTAAAAACCCTAAATATAACTTTGAACGTGAAGAGAAATTCGAAAAAGGTTTCGTTCAAATTAAATTGGATGTTAAGCGCGGACGTATTGAACATGCGAAAATTTTCGGTGACTTCTTCGGTGTCGGCGATGTGTCAGATTTAGAACATGCATTAGTCGGCAGCTTGCATAATTTCGAGAGTATTGAAGCGGCTTTATCTGAATTCGATACGTATCATTATTTCGGAGATATTCCAAGAGAAGAATTAATTCGATTAATGTCATAATTAAATAAGCTTTACATGATTAAGGTGAGAACTCAGTTTCTCACCTTTTCTCATTCAACTTTGACAAAAAGAAGAATCCCATTAAGTCAACGTCTTAGACATTGATTTAATGGGATTCTTACAGTAACGGAAACGGAGGGATTCGAACCCTCGCGCCGCTCTCGCGACCTACACCCTTAGCAGGGGCGCCTCTTCGGCCAACTTGAGTACGTTTCCATATGGCTCCACAGGTAGGACTCGAACCTACGACCGATCGGTTAACAGCCGATAGCTCTACCACTGAGCTACTGTGGAATAATGTAATTTCTTCAAGCACAAATACTATTATAACAATCCCTTAAAATAATTCAAGAGAAAATAACGAAAAAGTTGCGGAACATTTACACTCATTCCCTATAAACATCCCGCAGTTTGAGATAATATCATAAAATGTTTAAAATTACGCTAGCTGCGTGGTGTGTTATTAATCACTAAATAAGTACAAAGTGTTTCATACACGTCTAAAGCAGGTTTAGAGTAGTCAATAGGACGCTCTGTATTCCATTTAATTTTCTTAACACGCTTTCTAATGATGTGTTCATAATAAGCTGCATTTTTATATTGATGCCAGATAGTACGGACTGTTGCGGTTGTGATTAAAGATTGTCCGTCAGAAAAAGTGATTTTAGTGGTATTGTTCTTCAACGCTTTGATATCTTGTACAAATTCAATGTTAATCCAAATATTGTCTTCAGAGCGTTCAGAATGGGTAGAGAATAGAAAGATTGAAATAACTGGTGAAAGTAAAATGGGTGGTTTACTGTTGATGTTGGTAATCCGAGCAGTATCAGTTCGAAGAGATTGAAAGGTTGAACCATAAAAGCGACAAGAGTTGTCTAAAGTTTTTTGCGGGGAGCTTTCTACAATCCTCGGATCTTTATTGTAGGTAAGCAATTTTGTATGGAGTGCTCCATACTCTTGAGCAATGACTGGTATAATGGCCATATCATCGCTTTTGAAGATGCTATGTTCGTCCATAAGCACGTCCTCCTATTTAATTAATTACGATTAGAATTCGTTAGACATCTAATCATGTAATTATTGTATACTAGCACCTAGAAAAGTCAATAGAAACTTTTGAGTTAATATTACACTTTTAATTTTTAAAAAGTCAGAATATTCATTGATTTTAGATTAAATGCAATGTATACTCGTAAATAACTTAAAAAAAGAAAGGCAGTGATTAAAATGAATCACAATATCAATGTAAAAAATGGAACACTGAAGGCGTTCGTAGCGAATGTAAACGACCTGGGGGTAGAACTCGTAATTGATCAAGCTCTACGCAATGTACGTAAAGAAAAACTTACAGAACTGATTGACCAAGCTTTAATCGAAAAAGATGAAGCAGCATTCAATCGTTACATTGAAGAATACAATCAATTGGAGGATGTTTTAATTGGCTAACTCGTCGTGGGATTCCTGTTCCTGTTCATACTAAAAGGTCTATTCATTTCAAATACCGAATGAATAGACCTTTTTTTGTTTGCTTATTTTTAAGCATAATGAGAAATAAACTTCGTTCTATTTCCCCTCTTGATCATTTAAATAGTAATAGCCAATTGTATAAGTCAGTACTTCATTATCTTGGATTGGACTCGCTTGATCTTGAGATTGATGACGTACATTTTTATGGGCATCTTTGAAGACATCTGAGCTAAACCAATTTTTGAAACATGCTTCTGCTTCCCAAATTGTTAAAATTTTCACTTCATCATATTCTTTTAAATTATTTGTCGTTGTGACAAACATTTCTTTAAAACCTTCAATTGTTTCAATACCTTGTCGTTTGTAAAAACGTTCTACAATTCCTTCTGCTGAACCTTTATCTAATTTCAATTTGTTTTCTGCCATAAACATAGCGCATACACTCCTTTATCTGTGTTCAATTAATTTTCCAACCACAACAACACGTTTATCAGAACGCGAAAAAGCATCTTCACACGTAGATAACGTCATTATCTTGTCTTGTGGATGAACTGAAATATCTGTTTTGATTTTCGATTTATTTTTCGTTTCTTTTAAAAACTGTTCGTATTCATGTACATTGTTGAAACTTGTACGAATATAGTTATCATGGGCATCCGTCGAATATGCGCTGAATACTTTTAATGCATACTGATGATACTTTGTATCAAACTCTATCGTTTGATGTGCATCATAAAATGTTTGATTCAAATATTGATGTAAATCATCAAACATAGTTTTATCGCCAACACTATGACCATAAAGCACTGTATTTTGAGATAAATCTTGTAAGTTATTACGATAATCTACAAAGATACTGCCCTTTTTCGTTTTTTGTTTCTTAAAGTTATGTTCTAAGTAATCTTCATTATCTCGGGATTGTAAAACGGGATAATTCAAACTCGTACCTTCTAAACGAATCCACCCATGAATGTCAGAATTGACCTCTGCTAATGCTTCAAATTGTGGGCGGATCCCTTTCTTTTTATAGTCCGTTTGTAAAACTTCGTATTGTTTTTCTTCCGCTTCATTATCTAAACGATGTTGGAAGATAAGATAGATAGCCGCAATAATAACCAGCACTAATCCAAATTGAATGACACGTATTAGTTTATTCATCATTAACACCCGCCGTGACATTTACCAATTAATATGCCGCAATCTTTATCATGAATAATCTTTGCGTCGATTTGGTAAATTGTTTTTAATAATTCTGGTGTCACGATAGCTTGCGGCTTGCCTTGTGCTGCAATTTCACCATTTGCGACACAAATCAGTTCATCACTATAAGTTAAAGCCTGATTTATGTCATGAAGCACCATGATGATAGTTAAACGATGCATGTCGTTTAACTGTCGAATCATCTCAAGGACTTGATATTGATAATGTAAATCTAAAAATGTGGTAGGTTCATCTAATAATAAATATTGTGGTTCTTGGACTAAGGCCATTGCGATAAAAACACGTTGTTTTTCGCCACCGGACAAAGCGCCAATCGGACGATCTGCATACTTAGTTAAATTGAATTGTTCAAGTACACGTTCAATGACCGCTTCTCCTCTTACATCCTTCTTCAACCAACGATGATGACTATATCGTCCATAGCGCAGTAATGTTTTAACGGTGAAATCTTCAGGTGCTGTATTGTTTTGATGGACTGCTGATAACATTTGCGCAAGTTGTTTCTTACCTAATGTATTCAAATCATTGCCTTCTATGTACACACAACCAGCCTGAGGTTGAAGATAACCTGCAAGCATTTGAAGTAAGGTACTCTTACCTGATCCATTCGGTCCGATAATAGAAGTTACCGCATGACGTTTAATTGTCAGATTCAAGTCATTAAAGAGTTGTCTTTGACCATATTTAAACTCAACGTTGTTGATATTCATTTCGGTACGCTCCTTTACAAATTAAATAGATAAGATAAGGTCCGCCGATAATGACCGTAATAATATGCGCTGGCACTTCAAATTGACGGGACATCAACCTGCCAAGTGTATCCGCTAATAGCACGGCTATCGCACCGAATAACACACAACAAATCACAACTTTCTTATAGTCACTGCCGACTAATCGACGTGCAATATGCGGTACAATCAAACCAACAAAGGCCATAGCACCAGCTACAGCTACTGCACTGCTCGCTAAAAAGACCGCAATTAACCCTATCCACATACGGTAACGTTGAATAGGAAAGCCTAAGTTGTGTGCTTGTCGATCATCAAATCCCAACATATTCGCTTGAAAGATAACAGTTATAGCTAAGATAAGTCCTATACACGTTGTCACTGAAATTTGTGCTGCGTCTTTCCATACTTTTAAAGATAAACCAGCAGATAATCGCACAGCTGGGTTAGCGGTTAAATATTCCAACATACCATTCAACATCGCATACATCGACACACCGACAAGCAGCATGCGCATCGGATTCAGCTGATAACGGTGTTGTAAATAAAACAATAAAGTAAATGGCAATAATCCGCCTATAAAGCTGATAATTGGCATATAAAAGAATAAAGTCGGCATCAAAGTCATCACAAGTGCTTTAGCCACCAAGGCACCTGAACTGACACCGATAATACTGGCATCAGCAAGCGGGTTTTTCAGCACTGCTTGTAAATAAGCACCTGCTACGGATAACGCAGCACCTGCACAAATCGCGACAATGATACGTGGTAAACGTAAATCTATAATCGTATCGATTTGATTATCATGACCTGTTGCGATTTTATGCCAAAGCTGAGCTGAACTTATGCCTAATTTACCGTTAAGCAACGCAAACAAGACCAGTACAACAAAGAGAATTAAGGTACACATAAAGACGACACTGAATTTATATTTCATACTGCACCTCATTTCTTGTTGTAGAAGATATCATATAAATCTTGCATGGCTTGGTCTGCATCGATATTAGCTGTAATGCCGAAAGGTTGTTCTTCTAAATCATAGACACGACCTGTCTTGACTGCTTTAAAATGTTTCCAAATATCATTTTCTTTGAATTCTTTATCAAACATCTTTTTAACTTCTTCAGGCATTCCATGTGGCAAACGCAGAATAATATCTGGATCAACGTCATACAGATACTCTGTATTAGAAGCTAGATATTGTTTCGAATCTTCTTTAATCACATTTTCACCGCCCGCAATTTCAACTAAATTGCCGATATAAGAGCGATTCGTAGCAACTAAATAACTGCCTGGCACACCCATTAAAATAAGTACTTTAGGGTGCTTTTGTTGCGCTGCTTTTTGTCTGATTTGTTCTTCTGCATGAGTTAATTTTTGATTTAGCTTTGATGCTTCTGTTTCACGATTAAATTCTTTACCCATCTGTGAAATAGAAGTTTTCATGCCTTTTAGACTGTCATAGTCATAAAAGATAGCTTTAGCTTTAATCATTTTGAACTTAGGTTTTGTCTCATCTTCAATAGTAGAAACGCCTAAAATATGTGTCGGGTGAACAGCTTGTACCTTCTCCATATCTGGTGTCATCGGTTGTCCGACTTTCGGTACATTGTCATATCTTTTAGGCAGTGTTTTATATGAGTCCGGTTTACCTGCAATGTCTAAATTCAAAGCATCTAACGTTTGTGTCAAAGCTACTGTTGTCGGTACAATGCGGTATTTTTCAGAAGATGTTTGGTTATTTTTATCTTCTTGTGCTTGGCAACCAGTCAGTAGAACAATTAAACCTAAAAGTACCACACACCATCGTTTAATGTTTTTTCTCATGACCTTTACCTTCACCCTTTCTAACGTAAAGTGTAGAGACTACTAACAAAGCACTCGCCAAAATAATCACCGCACCTAAATAAATTTGATTCATTCTCTTTAAATACTTTCCAACATCTGAATGTGTCTTTGTAAATTTAATAGGTTCACCATCATCCGCATGCCGATTGAATTTAGGAAATATTTCAGGCAATGGCGGTTCTTCCATTGTTTTTGCAGTTTGTGTTGTTTTAACAGCACTTGGTTGTGGAGGTCTTGATGACGTAATAAATGGTGTGTCATTCATCGATTGTGCCTGATTAAATGCTGAATTGGTTGGTGTTTGTTTATGATTATGTGTCTCAGATGCATGTTCTGACGGAGTTTCTACTACAGTATTTTCTTTAGTTTCAACCGTTTCTGTCGTTTCATTTGTTGATATTTCTGTATCCTCATCTTGTTTGATAGATGTGCCACCTTTTTCTTCTTGTTGGCTTGGTGTGTCTGTCTCTTGAGCTGTTTCATTAAACACCATTTCAGTTGTATAGTGATGATCATAATTTAAATGCGGAACAATAATATGTACTTTTGAGGTCAATATTTTCTGATCTTTTGGCATGTTAAATTCAATGACACGTTGATCTTGTTGTGAATCTTCACTTACCACTTTTACTGGAATACGCGTTTCACCATTAAAGATTTCGAAAGACTTCCACCACGCAGCATTTTTTAATGTCATTTGAACAGTAGCTTGCTGATTGTGATAGGTCACTTTAGCTGGATGTACCATATATTGATCCATCACTGATCGTTCATTTGTTTGATGTTTTAATACTTTGAAATTCAAATTCTGTATTTCTGATACGTGGGTATTGGATTTCTTAGGAAATACTTTTTTGGGTGTGTGTGTTTCTGTTGGTTGTGTATCTGGTTTTGGTTGAACGTCAGTTTTTGGCTTCGATTCAGGACTTGGCTTTGGTGTCGGTTGTACTTTAGGTGTCACATCTTTTGGCAATTGTGCTTCTAAATTAATTTTGGTTGTATAGTGATGATCGTAATGAATATCAGGGACGATAATATGTACTTTTGAAGTAAATGTTTGCGTCTCTGATGTGACTTCAACTTCTACAATACGTGCTTCTTTTGTTTCACTGACTGTACGTACATCACATTGTTTATCACCTTCATATAATTCAAAAGCTTTCCACCACTCTGGATGCAGCAATTTAAACTGTAAATAAACTTTGTTGTTTTTAGTTTTGACAGTTGCTGGATGTGCCATATAATCATTCATAATTGACACATCCTGACTGTTTTCTTTATAGACTTTAAAAGGTATCTCTTTAATTGTTTGTTGTGATAATGTTTGATGATTGACTTCAGCTTTTGATTCGTCAACGGTAAATGAACAAAGTAAGCTGCCACATAGTACAGCAACTAAACATTTGTGAGGTACATTCATTTTAATGTTGTCCTTTTTTACGTTTATTGACGACAAAAAATAGAAGTAATACAGCTGAAGCACCAATTAAAGTGATATAAAGCCATTTAGATTCACCGGCAGCTGTTTGTGGATTTGTCGGTGTCGCATCTGATGATGTTGCTTTTCCTGTTGCTTCGGCATTTTCTCCTTTTGAAGTGTCACCTTTTGAATCATCCGCATGGGATGCAGCTGCGGCACTGTCACCTTGCTTATCACCTTTTAATAAATATGTGATGTTGTAGTTATGGTCATATTTAAAAGGTTTACCGTTTACTTCTTCATCGATATACACTTTAATTGTGCCTGGAATTTCGCCTGATGTTTTATCGATTAAAAATTCTGAAGTACGTTCATCTTTTGCTTTATCTTCATGCACAATATTTTCTTTTTGACCGTTAAATGTAAAGTTAACAATCCAATGGCTGTGGTTGACTGTGAATTGTACATATTGTTTACCGTTTTTATCAATTAACTTAGCGGGTTTATTGAAATAATCATTTGCCATGGATACGTCTTGTGTTTTATGTTTTAAAATATCGTAATTCAGATCTTTTTCAGCAGCTGAAGCTACAATGGAAAAAATGGCCCAAGTTAACACAATTAATACCGCACTCATTGCGATAACTTTCTTGATTGTTGTTGTCATATGAATCATCCTTCTTTCTATATGATGAGAGGTTGTGAGAGACCCACAACCTCATTTTCTTGATTCTCAGGAATACATTACAGACTATTTTTCTTTGATTTCACGTGTCTATTCCAAAACAGTGCGATACCACCTAAAAATACAGATAAAATACCAAACGTTGTCGCTGATTCTTCTGTACCAGTTTTCGGCAATGCTTTTGCCTTATCAGGTGTTGATTTGTTTCCTTTAACTGATTTTACAGTTTCAGACTTCATTGCTTTAGCTTTAACTGAACCAAGCGGCTGTACAGATTTAGATGCTATAGCTTTCATAGATGGTTGAGTTGCTGCCGCATCTTGTACTTCTGTCACAACTTCAGATACTTTTGGTTCTGTTTTTTGAACTGACATCGGTTCTACTTTTATTTCTGGTTTTACATTAGACTCATCCGATGCTTTTTCAGTCGATTCATCGACTTGCTTAGTATCTTTTTCAGGTGTGATAACTTTTGGTTGTACTTTTTCAGCTGTTTTATCTACAACTTTATCAGTTGCTTGATCTTCAGCTTTTTCTTGTGGCTTAGGCATAGGTTTAACTTGTGGTTTTGACTCAGGTGCTTTTAAATCAGCAACTGCTTCGTCAAAAGCAATTTGTGTCGTATATTTATTGTTGTAATTGATGCCTGGGACTACAATATGCACCTTACTTGTTAACAGCTTTGTACCTGGTTTCACTTCAAAGTTAATAACTTTTTGATCTGCTGTTTTTGAAACCTCATGTTGTTTGAGCTGTTGTGCACCATCAAAGAGTTCAAATGATTGCCACCAATCTGGATTTTTAATTGTAAACTGTACAAATGTTTTACCATTTTCCTTAACCACTTTTGCTGGGTGGTCCATATAATCATCCATGACTGATTTTTGATCTTCACCGTCTTTTTTAACCATAAAGCCGATTTCTTTTGTAACAGGCGCAGCATTCAGAGTTTCTACTTTAGGTGTAGTGTGGTCAGATTGTTGTTCAACTTGTGGTTTTGGAGCTGGCTTTTCTACTTGTGGCTTAGGCGTCACTTTCGGTGCTGCTGCATCTGATTGTTGTTGATTTGATTGTGCAGTCGGCGGTTTATTTTGGTCAAGGTCTTTAATTCTTACATGGTAAGCACCTTCGTAGTTGATTTTAGGTAAGCTGACCTTCACAATCGCATCATAGTGATCAATACCAACTTGATATGGGAAGACGACTGTTCTTTCATTCTTCTTCGTATCACGTGCGATCGTTTTCACACGCTCGTAACCTTCTTTAGTATCTACCATAAAGTCATCCCACATGCTTTCTGACTTAATTGTCATCGCCACATAGTGTTTACCGTTTTGTTGGAAGACTTGCATAGGTTTGACTACTTCAAAGTCCATATGTGAGGGCTCATTTTTCTTACTATGCAACACTTCAAAGTTATGTTGTTTTGGGTTCGTAATTGTGAAATCTGACAATGGCGCATTTTTAAATTCTTTTTTCGCTGCTTCTAACTGTTCTTTTAATTGTTCTTCATAGTCAGCAAGCATTTCTTTATCATTTTCTGAAGGCACTTTATCTTTCGCCATCAACTTCTTAAGTTGATAAATCTTATCTTCTAACGTAATCGCATTATCGAATGCTTCTGTTTCTTTCTTTTTCTTATA